>JAYVPZ010000047.1:0-11017 GCA_043757105.1 Aestuariivirga sp.
GTGAATTCTTCGACTGGCCTGGTTCCGCAATGGGGGCAAGGGATTAGCATTAGTGTAAATTGGGCGTTGCGCCCTGCCCTTTTTCATCAAGCATATAACCGCGTCGGAAACGATCCATGCGATATGCTGTGGCTACTTTGTGCGGTTCGTCCTTGGCGATTAGATGCGCGTAGCAGAAGCCAGATGCAGGTGTTGCTTTGAAACCGCCATAGCACCAGCCAGCATTCAAATATAATCCGTGTACTGATGTTTTATCGATGATGGGAGAGCCATCCATCGACATGTCCATGACACCACCCCACGAGCGCAAGGTGCGAACGCGCGATATGGCGGGGATCATTGCGACACCGGCTTCGACGACGTGTTCGACCATCGGCAAATTACCGCGCCTTGCATATGAGTTATAACCATCGAGATCGCCGCCAAACACAAGGCCACCTTTATCAGATTGCGAGACATAGAAATGGCCCGCGCCAAAGGTCACAACACCGTCGATGAAAGGTTTGAGGCCCTCAGATACGAAAGCTTGCAGCACGTGACTTTCGATGGGCAATTTAAGGCCTGCCATGGCAGCAACTTCCGATGAATGACCAGCAGCGCACATGGCGAGTTTTTTACATTTGATTGCGCCCCGTGATGTTTGCACGCCGACCACTTTGCCATTTTCAGTCGTGATGCCTTGCACTTCGCAGCCCTGAATCACATCAACGCCGCGCATATCGGCACCGCGGGCAAAGCCCCAAGCCACGGCATCATGGCGCACGGTTCCGCCGCGCCGTTGCAACAAGCCGCCCCTTATTGGGAAGCGGGCATTTTCATAATCGAAATAAGGATACATATCGCGCACGGCGTCGGTGTCGAGCAACTCTGCATCCACACCATCAAGATGCATGGCATTGCCACGCCTTGCATAGGCATCACGCTGCGCATCAGTGTGACACAAATTTAAAACGCCACGCTGCGAGACCATGGC
Organism: Aestuariivirga sp.; assembly: GCA_043757105.1. Classification (GTDB taxonomy): domain Bacteria; phylum Pseudomonadota; class Alphaproteobacteria; order Rhizobiales; family Aestuariivirgaceae; genus Aestuariivirga. The sequence goes on from JAYVPZ010000047.1 coordinate 974, forward strand.
GTTGAAATTGAAATCTTGTTCTAGGCCTTCCCAGAGTTTCATGGAAAGTTCGTAGAATGGATTGTTGCCGGGTAACTGATAGTTTGAGCGGATGATGGTGGTGTTACGGCCAGCATTTCCTGAGCCAATATATGACTTTTCGAGTACTGCGATGTTTTTGAGGCCATGTTCTTTGGCGAGATAATAAGCTGTGGCTAGCCCATGTCCGCCGCCGCCAACAATTATGACGTCATATTCCGGCTTCGGTTCAGGGCTGCGCCATGCGGGCTGCCAGTTTTTGTGGGAAGAGATGGCGTTTTTGAGGAGTGAGAAGAGAGAGTATTTCATCTTTGTCCTCGCCCGCATCGCGGGAGAGGAAAGGGGCCCGTCGCAAAGCGATGGGATAGGTGAGGGAACCGAGGTCCCTCATCAACCCCAATTCTTCGAATTGGGGCCCCCTCTTCTCCCGTTACACGGGAGAAGACGATGCTCATACTTATTTTTTCCATCAACAATCCAGCGTCGTATCCCGTTCCCATTGCGTGAGGTGGCGGGCATATTGGTTCCACTCATTGTGTTTCAACTTTAGATAGCCTGCCGAAAGCTCTTCGCCCAGTGCGGCACAAAGTAGCTTGTTCTTTTCGAAATTGCGCAAGGCGTCGAGTAGGTTCAAGGGGAGTTTTTTGAGATCTTTCACAGTGTGGCTTTGCGTGTACATATCAATATCAAGGCGCTTGCCGGGATTGGTCTTGCGTTCGATGCCGTCCATGCCTGCGGCCAAGATACCGGCGAGCATTAAATATGGATTAGCTGATGGATCAGGCAAGCGGAATTCAATGCGGCCAGCATCAGGAATGCGCACCATGTGGGTGCGGTTATTGCCGCCGAAGCTGACAGTGTTAGGCGACCATGTGGCACCTGACGTGGTGCGCGGTGCGTTGATGCGTTTGTAAGAATTTACTGTTGGGTTGGTTATGGCAACTAATGCCTCAGCATGTTCAATTAACCCACCGACGAAATTATAGGCCAAGGGAGAAAGGCCCATTTCGTCGGTGCTGCTTTCGAACAGGTTCTGCTTGCCTGCCTTATCCCAAACCGAAAGATGGGCGTGGTTGCCGTTGCCCGACAGTTTGATGAAAGGCTTGGGCATGAAGGTAGCGCGGATGCCGTGTTTTTCGGCAATTGCTTTGACCATGAATTTGAAAAACACCAGTTGATCAGCTGTGGTCAAAGCGTCGCTGAAGTTCCAATTGATTTCGAATTGACCGTTGGCATCTTCATGATCATTTTGATACGGCCCCCAACCGAGCTTGGTCATGATGTCGCAAATCTCGGTGATCACATCGAGGCGGCGCATGATGGCGGATTGATCGTAACAAGGTTTTTCTTGGTGATCTTTATCGTCGGAAGGTGCTGAGCCGTCAGAATTGATCAAATGAAATTCGGGTTCGCAACCTGCCATCAGTTTCATATTCTGTTTGGCGGCGCGTTCCATGCCGCGCTTCAATGCAAGGCGCGGCGCTTGTTCCAGTGGCTTGCCGCTCATATGTGGGTCGCCCGCCATCCATGCGATTTCGGGCTTCCATGGCAGTTGGATTAAAGTCGATGTATCTGGATAAACCAGAACGTCGGGATGGGCTGGGGTTTGGTCAAGCCATGTCGCGAAACCAGCGAAACCTGCACCGGCCTTTTGCATTTTATTGCCAGCTTCGGCAGGAACCAATTTGGCGCGTTGGGTGCCGAACAAATCTGTGTAGTTGAACAGGAAGTATTTTACTTTGTTCTTTTTGGCATAAGCCACCAAATCCATCGACATCTGTTTCGTCTCCTCGATTTTTTATGCGCCAGTGTTCTGGCTTGAAATTATCACGAAGTAGTATTCAACAATTCATCCGTCATCCCGACGAAAGTCGGGATCCAGACTGCCCACTTGCGAGGCTGTTGAAAGTCTGGTTTCCGGCTTTCGCCGGAATGACGGTGTAAAAAATGATTCAATACATTCAGCAATATCAAAAACGCACCTTTCCCGGAATCCAATCCGTGCCCGCCAGCGGCACTTGGGCCATGGCGGCGGCTTCGATTGTTAATGCGCAGAGATCTTCGGGTTCAAGATTATGCACGTGGGATTTGCCGTTGGCCCTCGCGATAGTTTGGGCTTCGAGAGTTAGCACCTTCAAATAATTATAGAGGCGGCGTCCGGCTTTTACAGGATCAAGACGCTTTGATAATTCAGGGTCTTGCGTGGTGATGCCTGCGGGATCGCGGCCTTCATGCCAATCATCATAAGCGCCTGCGGTTGTTCCGAGCGCATTATATTCAGCTTCGTAGTGTGGATCATTATCACCCAGCGCTACAAGTGCTGCTGTTCCGATGGAAACTGCATCAGCACCCAGTGCCAAGGCCTTTGCCACATCAGCGCCGTTGCGTATTCCACCTGATACGATGAGTTGTACTTTGCGGTGCATGTTGAGCTCTTGAAGTGCGCGCACTGCGGGGCGAATGCAGGCCAAAGTGGGCTGGCCAACATGTTCGATGAACACTTCTTGCGTGGCCGCCGTGCCGCCTTGCATGCCGTCCACCACCACAACGTCGGCGCCAGCTTTCACTGCCAATGCCACATCATAGTAAGGACGCGCGCCACCGATTTTTACATAGATCGGCTTTTCCCAATTGGTAATTTCGCGCAGTTCTTGAATTTTGATTTCAAGATCATCAGGCCCTGTCCAATCGGGGTGACGACAAGCGGAACGTTGGTCGATGCCTTTGGGCAAGCAGCGCATGGCGGCCACACGATCGGAAATCTTTTGACCGAGCAACATGCCGCCGCCGCCGGGTTTTGCGCCTTGGCCGATGACGACTTCGATGGCGTCAGCTTTGCGCAAATCATCAGGGTTCATGCCGTAACGCGATGGCAGATATTGATAGACGAGATGTTTGGATTGACCGCGCTCTTCAGGCGTCATGCCGCCATCGCCTGTGGTGGTGGATGTGCCAGCAGCAGACGCGCCACGGCCCAAGGCTTCTTTGGCGTTAGCAGAGAGGGAACCGAAACTCATGCCTGCAATCGTAATTGGAATTTTGAGGTGGATGGGTTTTTTGGCAAAGCGTGTGCCCAGCACAACGTCAGTGCCGCATTTTTCGCGGTAGCCTTCCAATGGATAACGCGAGATTGATGCGCCCAAGAAGAGCAAATCATCAAAATGAGGCAGTTTGCGTTTGGCACCAGCGCCACGAATATCATAAATGCCTGTTGATGCGGCGCGGCGGATTTCAGCTAGTGTAGCATCGTCGAAAGTGGCCGATTTGCGCGGCGGGGTGCGCGGTGTGCTTTCCATCTTAACCTCAGTATGCGTCAGCGTGGTCAACGCTGAAATTGTAAAGTTTGCGGGCGGAGCCATAGCGTTTGAATTCAGATGGCTTTTCTTTGCGCTTGGCGGCTTTGAGCAAGCGCTCTAAATCTGCAATGTGTTCAGCGCGCAGTTCTTTTTCGATACAGTCTGCACCAAGGCTGGCGACTTTGCCCTTCACATAAAGGCGGGCTTCGTAAATTGAATCGCCCAATGCATCGCCAGCATCACCGCACACAACTAAGTTGCCGCGCTGACCCATAAAGGCAGACATGTGACCGACGTTTCCGCCGACGACAATATCAATACCCTTCATTGAAATTCCGCAACGCGAAGAGGCATCGCCGTCGATAATAAGAAGACCGCCATTGCCTGTGGCCCCCGCTGATTCCGATGAATTGCCTTTGACCCACACTTGGCCCGACATCATGTTCTCAGCGGTGCCAACGCCTGCATGGCCATGGATGGTGATTTCAGATTCCTTGTTCATGCCGCCACAATAAAAACCCACATGGCCTTTAATGTCGATTTGCAATGGACCATCGAGGCCAACGGCAATCGAGTGCTGCCCCATAGGATTGGTGACGACCCAATGTTTTTCATTGGTGTTTTTTGGAAGGGCTTGCAGCTTAGAATTAATGCCGCGAATGCCTTCCTTTTTAAGATCAAGTTCGTTCATGCGTTTCCACCCCAGCTATACACGGTTGCTGGCTCCGGTTCCCAAATTCTGGCTTTATCCGCGCCCGGCAAATGGGCGATGGCGCGATATTCGGTGGCCATGGCCACCCAATCATCGGTCTCAGCCATCACGGCGTGTTTGCAGGCGATGGGATCACGCACCACGGCAAAACCATCGCCAGTGCCAACGAGGAAAGTGAAGAAGCCGTCCAAATCTGTTAGACTGGATTCGAGTGCTTGCTTGAGTGTTGAACCGTTACGCAATTTATGCGTCATGTAAGCGGCCGCAACTTCGGTATCGTTTTCAGTTTGGAATTCCATGCCTTCTTTGCGTAAGGTTTCGCGCAGGCGGTTATGGTTTGAAAGCGAGCCGTTGTGGACAAGGCAGAGGTCAGCGCCCGTTGCAAAGGGATGTGAGCCAGCTGTGGTCACAGCGCTTTCGGTGGCCATGCGGGTGTGGCCGATGATGTGGGTGCCTGAAGCGTGGTCGAGGTCAAACTTGTCATAAACGTTTGCAGGAAGGCCCGTTTCTTTGAAGATTTCGATGGAATGGCCGGAACCGACGACGCGGACGCTTGCATGATGTTGTTTCAACCAAGCGACTGTTGCGGCTTCTTTGGCACTAGTGACCAAAATAAAGTGGTTGCCAATTTGCTGGCCCGAGGATTTTGCCTTCAACGCTTTGTTGAGACCTGTGACCAAGCTTTTCCACTTATAACTGGCATCGTCATGCGCCAGTGAAAATTTGGTCTCGGATTTTTTGCTGGGGTTGCGGTAAATGGCAACGCCTGCGGAATCTGGCCCGCGATTGGTCATTTCAATCAACATGGGCTTGAACATTGCGCCCAGCTTTGATTTCAGCTTGGGGTTCTTTAAATATAGTCCGACAATACCGCACATGGAGGCACCTCTTTGTTATTCGTAGACTAGCAGCGTAATTTACAAAATTCAACTAGCAGGAACAATTTTTTCACAAGGGGAATGCCTACTCTTCGCGCCGATAGCTGATTACTGAAAGGTAGCGGGCAGGAAGTTTGCGCATTTCCTCGGGGCCGTGCGGAGCCTCAGCGTCAAAAAACAGGGCGTCGCCGGGGTGCATATCGTAAGTTTTTTCGCCGTGGCGATAAACGACGTTGCCTTCCAGCATGAACAGAAATTCCATGCCTGGGTGCTGAAAGGACGGGAATACATCGGTTTCAGCGGTCAATGTAATCAAATAAGGTTCGACCATTGTTGGGCCGTGGGTAGAATGGCCGAGCAATTGATACTGATGCCCTGCTCTGGTTCCGCGTCTTTCAATGGTTAAGCCTTGGCCAGATTTGACGAAAGTTGCGTCACGAATTTCTTCGTAGGTTTTAAAAAACGCGGTGAAGGGAACTTGCAGCGATTTGCTGAGAGCTTGAAGCGAAGTGAGCGACGGCGAGGTTGCGCCATTTTCAATTTTTGAGAGCATTCCTGCAGACATATCTGCGGCTTTTGCCAGTTCGGAAATGGTCAGGCCCAGTTTTTCGCGGTAACGCTTTACTTCACGACCAATGGCTTCTTCGAGGAAACGCGCTTCGTTGGTTGAATTGCGGTGCGGGTTTTGAAATTTTTGTTTCTTATTATCCGGCATTTAGTGCTGTCCCTATTCAGGCTTATGTTTCCTGTTGTCTTTCCAATTCGCATTTAAGCCTAAGAAAGACAAGAGTGGACGATTTTTGCTTCAAAATTCTAATTGACAACGTTGTCAAGGTTGTGGTCAAGGCTCGGTCAGCAAATGACAACGTTGTCACGAATGGCGTTGCGCAATGGGAGAATGACTGATGGTTACCTTAAGGCAGGTAGCGGAGCGCGCTGGCGTTTCGATTAAAACCGTATCGCGCATTGTCAACGGCGATCCCGCCGTCAATGTTAAAACCCGTGTTGCGGTTCAGCACCATCTCGAATCCCTCAATTATGTTCCCAATCATGCAGCGCGAATGATGCGCGGTGGCTCTTCATCTGTGTTCGGATTTATGACTGATGCTGTCGCCACAACGCCCTACTCGGTTGACATTGTTCGCGGTGCGCAGGCGGCTTTGAATGCAAATAATCAAACGCTTTTGATTGCCAATACCGACGGTGACGAAAAACTTGAGCGTGAATATTGGCGCATGTTTCGTGCGCACCGGGTTGCGGGTGTGATTTATGCTTCGATGTTCCATCGCCCCCATATTGTTGGGCAACCTGACTTTAAAGATGCCATCGTTCTGGCCAACTGTTTTGCGGCCTATGGAGAAAGGCCTTCACTTATTCCTGATGATGAAGGCGGGGGCTACGCCCAAGCTGAACATTTGTTGAAGCAGGGTCATCGCCGCATCGGCATATTGACTCTGATCCCTGATATTGAAGCCACAAGATTACGCGGCATTGGCATACGCCAAGCGTTTCGTGATGTTGGTGTGAGCTTTGATGAAAGTCTTGATCAACGCGGCATGGATGGGCCTGTGCATTTTGAGAGAATGATCGCGTTTGATGCGGCGCTAAAAATGCTGTCCGTAAAAGATCGACCGACCGCCATTATCTGCGGCAATGATCAAGTGGCACTGCAAGTTTATTCAGCAGCGGCTCATCTCAATTTGAATATTCCGCGCGATTTGTCGGTGATTGGTTTTGATGATCAAAAAATTATTTCAGAAAATTTACGCCCTTCGTTGACCACCGTGGCCCTGCCCTATTTTGAAATTGGTCGGCTTGCTGTTGAAACGATGCGCGATGCCAAACACCATGATGGAAATTGGGCTCCAAAAATTCTAGTGCCCTGCCCCCTTGTGGAGCGAGAATCCTGCCGCGCTATCTGATGCGGACAATTGCGCCTGAGATTAATAAATTTTCCTATTCAATGATGATCACTCTGAAATCGTTGACGTTGGTGAGCGTAGGGCCAGTGATCAATTGCGAGTTTACGGCAGCAAAGAAATTATGAGCATCATTGTTGGTGAGTGAGGCCCAAGGATCGATGTTTAACTTGCGCGCTGATGCCAATGTTTCTGGGGTGATGTAAGCCCCTGCTACTTCGCGCGCGCCATCAATGCCGTCGGTATCGCCTGCGAGCGCATAGATTTTTTCGGCACCGTTTAATTTCAAAGCAAGGGACAACAGGAATTCAACATTGCGGCCCCCTGCTCCGTTGCCTTTTACAGTCACGGTGGTTTCGCCGCCGGAAATGATAGCGCACGGTGGCTTGATGGGCTGACTGAAGCGTCTTGCTTGCAATGCGATGCCTGCCAGCACAATTCCAACTTCGCGTGCTTCGCCTTCGATAGCATCTCCTAAAATAATTGGCGTGAAGCCAGCTTGTTTTGCAATCGCTGCAGCAGCTTCGAGTGATTTTTGCGGTGAAGCTATACAGATTGCATTTGTATTTAAAAGATTCTTTGGTGTCTCATCTTCAGCATTCGCCAAAAGGGCAGTGACTGACGCGGGCACTTCTATATTATACTTCGCAATAATGGCGCGGGCTTCTGCAAATGTCGTCGGGTCGGCCACTGTCGGGCCTGATGCAACGGCGGCTAATTCATCACCTGGCACATCAGAAATCACTAGCGTATGCACCTGTGCCGGATAAGCGGCGGCAGCCAATCTGCCACCTTTTATTTTCGACAAGTGTTTGCGCACGCAATTCATTTCGCCGATGGGTGCGCCAGAATTGAGAAGTGCGCGGTTCACGGCGCGTTTTTCTTCCACTGTCACGCCATCAACGGGCAAACTCAAAAGCGCCGAGCCACCGCCAGATATGAGCGCCACTACCAAATCATCCTTGGTGAGGCCTTGCACCATTTGTAAGATGCGAGCAGCGGCTTTTGTTCCGGCTTCATCGGGCACGGGGTGGGCCGCTTCAACAATTTCAATTTTTTTGCACGGCACGGCATGGCCATAGCGCGTGACAATTAAACCTTCCAGTGGCCCCTTCCAGTTTTGTTCAAAAACCTGCGCCATGGCGGCCGAAGCTTTGCCTGCACCAACGACGATTGTGCGACCCTTGGGTGGCTTTGGCATATTCTGGGGAACGGAGTTTGACGGCAGCGCCTGTTTGACGGCTGCATTAAACATGGTTTTCATTAAGGCAATTTGTTTTTCAGAATCTAGCATTTTGGCACTGTACTTGATTAAAGAATTTTGACAAGGAACGGCATGACCCAATCAATCGACATTCTTGAAAAACTCATTTCATTTCCAACTGTCAGCAAAGACAGCAATCTGGCTTTGACTGATTATGTGCAACAGTTTTTGAAAACGTTGAGTATTCCGACGGCAATCGTGTTCAATGAAGAAAAAACCAAAGCTAATTTATGGGCGACGATAGGGCCTGCTGATATTGGCGGTGTGGCTTTGTCGGCGCATACTGACGTTGTTCCCGCTGTCGGACAAAATTGGAGTTCGGATCCTTTTGTGATGACACGGCACAGCGGTAATCTGTATGGACGCGGCACGGCGGATATGAAAGGATTCATCGCTTGCTGTTTGGCGATGGCTTCTCGCATTGATCAATCCAAGTTGAAATCACCTATTCATTTCGCATTTTCTTATGATGAAGAGATCGGCTGCATCGGTGTGCGGCGTTTGCTTGATATGTTGAAGACTCTGCCGTTTCGTCCGCGCTTTTGTATTGTGGGCGAGCCAACCATGTTGCAAGTGGTGACAGCGCATAAGGGCAAGTTGGGATTTCGCGTGACAGCGCATGGACTCGAGGCGCATTCGAGTCTGGCCCCGATTGGTGTGAATGCGATTTACATGGTGTGTGATTTGATTGTAGAAATTCGCCGCATTCAGGATGATCTGGCGCAGAATGGCGCACGTGATGGCGACTATGAAGTGGCTTACACCACGCTGCATGTTGGCAAAATGGCAGGTGGTGAGGTGATGAACATCGTGCCCAACCATGCCAGCTTTGATTTTGAAATTCGGTATTTACCGCAAGATGACAGCCAAGCGATTGTGGCGCGGATTAAACAGGCTGCGCTTGATGTCGCCAAGCGTTATCAAAGTGTTTTTGCAGATGCGCGATTTGTGTTTGCAGATTTGCATAGCTATCCAGCGCTTGATACGCCCGTTGACAGCGAAGTCGTCAATTTCGTCCGTACACTGACGGGTGGGAACTCTACCGGTAAAATTACATTTGGCACTGAAGGCGGATTGTTTGAGAAAGAACTGGGTGTGCCCGCAGTGGTTTGTGGGCCGGGCAATATTGCTGTGGCGCATAAACCCGATGAATATGTTTCAGAAGAGCAGATGGCGCTTTGTGATCAGATGCTGGACAAGTTGGTCGAACGGCTTTCTACTTAAGGATCACCCGGCACGCCGTAGCTGGGAGCTTTTGTTGGATCGATGGCGCGTTGCAAATAGGCGCCCATTTGCGGTTTGTAATCCTCCCAAAGTTTGCGCAATTTTGCGATTGGATTTTCATCGTCCCAATCCACCCGCAAACTGACAAGCGGGAAAGTGTTTTGGTGATAGACGATGAGAGCAGCCGAATGGACAGGGCCTTCTTCGCCACCTGAGGCGAGGCCTCCTTCGAGTGCGAGCAAGAGTCTTTCGGCTAGATGCTGAGACGCATTTTCTGCAAAATTCGTTGTCATTATTTTTGGAAGCAATGCCGATTTCAATAAATTTCCTGCAGCAACGCAGTCTGGCATTTCTGAAACACCATGCGTTCCTAAAATATTTTTACCCGACCAACTGGCTGAATTTCCGTTTTTGTCTACCGCTGTCAATTGGCGAAAATCGGCATAAGGATTATTCTTAATTATTGAGTTAATAGAGACTCTTGCACTCAAACCCTGAGACATCAAATCAAGCAGCTTTGGGCCGAGTTCAGGGTCAGTTATATTTTGTGTTGCCACCGCTCCAATGCCCGCTCTGGCATGCGGGCAACGCGCACCAACTGCTATGGATGATGTGGTGATGGCCACGCCGAATGCACCGGATTTTGCGCAGCGCCCTGCAATAGAAAATGTCATTTCGGATCGGGGATCACGGCGGTGACTTCAATCTCGACCAACCATTCGGGCCGCGCCAA
>JAYVPZ010000048.1:0-11011 GCA_043757105.1 Aestuariivirga sp.
TCAAGCTTGATCTTTTCTTCGCCAACGAACGCTTTGGCAATGTCGCCTGCCTCGCCCATATCAATTTGCGCACCAGCCGAGCCCGATGCGCCGAAAGCGATGCGGCAGAATTTCAATTTGGACGTAGCGACGATGGCGGCACGTCGCACCATGTCTAAAGCAGCAGTCTTGGTTTCTTGGTCATTTTCTGGATCGTCCATTAACTCCAGACCATTGGCGATGGCCCCCACAGGCGAAATCACATCATGGCACACTCGCGAACACAGAAGGGCCGAAAGATCAAGGTCAGAAAGGCGAGTCAAAGAGGTCATGAACTGATTCCAAAAAGTGATTCGTGGGTTTAGCTATATCAAATTGCGCCAATGAATGCCGCATTGACGAAGCGCTATAAATGAGACCATAGACCCGCCAAGTGCCAGAGAATGAGGTCGCTTTGAAAAACCAATCTCCATCAGTCAACGCTTTGATCCTTGCCGAGATCGCCCAGATTGCGGGCCTGAGAATCATGCAAGTTTACGCCACTGAATTCAGTGCCAATGCTAAAGCAGATTTGTCGCCTGTGACGATTGCTGACGAGCAAGCTGAAATTCTGATTTTGGGCGGCCTTCGCAAATATTTTTCTGGCATTCCTGTGGTCGCAGAAGAAGCCGCCGCTGCTGGAAAAATTCCAAAAGTGGCTGAAGAATTCTTCCTTGTTGATCCATTAGACGGCACCAAAGAATTTCTCTCCCGCAACGGCGAGTTCACCGTCAACATCGCTCTGATCAAAAACGGCTCGCCAGTTCTGGGCGTTGTATATGCTCCTGCTCTATCGCGCATGTTTATAGGTGAAGCAGACGCTGGCGCAATGCAATGTACTCTAGCGGTCGCTGACCCACTGAGCAATGCCGACTGGCAGCCAATCAATGTGCGCGCAATGCCAGAAGATGGTGCAACAGTTCTGGCCAGTCGTTCTCACCGTGACGTTGAAACCGAAGCCTACCTTGCAACCTTGACCGTGAAAAAAATCATCGGTGCAGGCTCGTCACTGAAATTTTGCACCATTGCAGCAGGCGAGGCCGACATCTATCCTCGCTTCGGCCGTACGATGGAATGGGATACTGCGGCGGGCCATGCCGTTTTGCTAGCGGCAGGTGGCAAAGTGAACTGCACCGATCATAATCCGCTGCGCTACGGCAAAACCGAGCGGGGCTTTGATAACCCCGCTTTTATTGCATCGGCCTGAACATTATATTTTATCTTCATTAACCAAGTTGAAAGCCAGAACTGCCAAAACCACGATATGGACGGAATTTTGCCTTGGGCACGCCTCTTTTGGGCGCGACACAAGAATCCATTGAGGTGAGGTTGATCATGAACAAATTTTCTCGCGCAGTTTTTGTTGCGTTATCGTTGGGCGCAATTGCCACCAGTGCTGTGGCCCAAACCACCAATAGCGCCACACGCGTGGCCAAGCGCAGCACTTACACAACCAAAGAGATCATGACCCAAGGCCATCAGTTTTTTGGAAAGACGAGCCGCGGCATTGCTGAAGCAGTAGAATATGTTTTCCAAAACCAAGGCGAGCCAACAGCTTATATTGTCGGTGAAGAAGGCTCTGGTGCCTTCGTCGGTGGGCTGCGTTATGGCGAAGGCACGATCTATTACAAAAACGGCGTTAAACGGCGCATTTATTGGCAAGGCCCATCTGTGGGCTTTGACTTTGGTGGCAATGGCTCGCGCACTTTGACCCTCGTATATAATTCACAATCACCGGAAGATCTCTATGATCGGTTCGGTGGCGTTGAAGGCACAGCCTATTTAGTGGGAGGTGTGGGTGTGAATTTCCAACGTAAAGATAATATCACGCTGGCACCTATTCGCACGGGAATTGGCGCAAGGCTTGGCGCGAATATTGGTTATCTAAAATATTCCAAATCACCAACCTGGAATCCATTCTAACTCTCTTCACATCGCCTTGATGACAACTCTCTTATAATTATAAAAAATATAATTGCAAAATCGGCGTGTCCCCCATCGCCGTAACCCTTAATTTGCGTTAATACTAACACAACGAACGAGTAGTGCGAATGCAAAACAAGTGATATTGCTTAAGGATTCGTTAATTTTGGGGGTCGTTATGTCTCAAACTGAGACACTGATGTTAGTTGCTTTAGGTTTTGCATTAGCGTTGTTGGTGGCGTTATTGTTTGGCCGCGCCTTGTGGAATGTGGCGATGAGCTTGGGTGCCAGACGCAACGCAAAAAACGTCCCCGTTCAAATGCTTGAATTACAAGCTGACCGTGATCGCCTGCGTGCCGAGCATGCGATGATGTCAAGAAAGCTTGAACTGCGTTTGGAAGACATCAAATCGCGCATGACTGAACAGATGGCCGAAGTCTCGCGCAACCGTAACCGTGTGCAATCTTTAATCCAGAAGCTGGATGAACGTGAAGCAACACTCGTCATTCGTGACCGCGAAGTGAGTGCACTCAGCTCGCAAATTGAGGTGCAGCGGGCCGACTTAGATTCCTGTGCAACAGTAATCAACAGACTGACGCAAGAAAACAGCAGCAAAGATTTAGAGATTACCAAACTTGCCCAATCCATTTCGCAGCTCACTCTCAACCTGCGTGAAAAAAATGGCATGCTCGGCCGTCTCAATGATGAATTGCAAACCAGCTTGAATCTCAACAAATCGACACCGGGTTTAAAACCAGGTAGCGAGGCAGGCGAAGACCGCATGAAACGCCGCATCGCCGAACTCACCTCAATCTCCGCACAAATGAACGACCAACACCATGGTAATGTACAGACATTGAATACACCGCTGACCAATACTGCCAATATCGAGGCGCCAAACCGCCAATCTATTCTCAACGGAAAAGTGGCTGACACAGAGGCAGAGTCCGTTGCAATGTCACAAGAACTTAGAGCTCTTGATGCAATGCTTGACAAAAAACTAGGGACGATTGAGCCTGGCATTCAAGAAAGAAAATCTGGAACCAAAGCTAACATTATATCTTTGGCCCAGCGCATTAGAGCGCTGCAAGGCAGCGGCGAATAACTGTCATCTACTCCACAGCAATAAGTGGGCATTAATCGTCTTCTGAAGATTTAAAAGTGGGCCAAAATAGGAACTTCAGCAATCGTCGCATGGTAGTCTACTGAAATGATGGTGTTGGTTAAATGCGTTTTCCGGTGTCTGAATCAAAGAAGTTTGCTTTTTTTAAATCTAAAGAAAGAGGCAAATGGCAGTCGGGCTTTGCACCGTCGTGGGCATCGAGTTCAACAGTCCATGTCGTATCGTGAACACGCCCAATCGCCAATGTGTGCGAACCGAGAGGCTCAATGGAACTCACTATCATTTCAACGGGGCCTTTTCCGCGCGTCACATGTTCTGGCCTGAGGCCTAAAACAACCTTGCAATTCGGTTCGAGACATCGCTTGCTTGCATATTCCTGAGTGAGCGGAAGAGATTGGTCGTCGGATATGAGAAGCGATAATTGCCCTGCTTTCATCACAACCTTACATTCAACAAAATTCATGCTGGGAGCGCCGATAAAACCAGCGACGAAAATATTCGCGGGCCTCTCATAGAGTTCGAGTGGGCTTGCAGCTTGAATGATTTTGCCTTTATCCATCACCACAACACGGTCGGCCATGGTCATGGCTTCAACTTGATCATGAGTGACATAAACAATTGTCGAACCCATGCGCCTATGCAGCGCTTTAATTTCCGAGCGCATTTCAATTCGGAGTTTCGCGTCAAGGTTTGACAGTGGCTCATCAAACAGAAATACGTCGGGTTCACGAACAATGGCGCGGCCAATAGCAACGCGCTGGCGTTGACCGCCTGATAGTGCTTTAGGTTTTCGATTCAATAAATCTTGAAGGCCAAGTGCAGCCGCAGTTTTAAAGGTGGTTGCGGCAACATCAGCTTTAGGCATCCCCCGAAGTTTTAAACCAAAGCCAATGTTTTCTGCCACAGTCATATGCGGGTAAAGAGCGTAATTTTGAAACACCATGGCGCAGTTTCTCTGACCCGGGCCAACTTCGGTCACATCGCGGTTGCCAATTTGAATTGATCCCGAGCTTGCTGTTTCAAGACCTGCGATCATACGCAATGTGGTCGATTTTCCACAACCCGATGCGCCGACCAAAACCACAAATTCTCCATCCTCAATTTTCAAATCAAGATCTTTTATAATCGAGTATTGATCATAGCTTTTGGATATTTTATCGAGTGTTACACTAGCCATGATTCTTCAATACGTACCGCGCTAAAAGGCGACAAGCTCTTGAGTTATATTTTTCAAATACCGACGTGGGTGAGTAGAAATTGCCAGAGATGCCATTCCCACAGCAGCATTTAGGGCATCTTTCAGAGAGCCATTTTCAAGTAATGTATTCAGATAGCCTGCATTGAAAATATCACCGGCACCAATCGTATCGATGACATTCACAAGCGGCGACTCTGATTTAATCAGCCGCCCCTCACAAAGTGACAGCGCACCACAAGGACCGCACTTAACGACAAGTGATGATTTTGGTGGCATTTTTTCACTCAAGAACTGCATGGCCATCTCAAGAGGAACATTCATCACTCCAGCAAGACCCATCATTTCCGACTCGTTGATCAGCACATGATCACATTGCGCGCACCAGGATTGGACAATGTCACGCATCTCTAGTGTCCAGCCATTCGTCGGCCAGCCCGTGTCTAATGCAATGTTAAAGCCACGGCGCTTTAGTTCCCGAATGAGCATTCCGTAGTTCGGTAAAAGCTTTGGCGTTACAAACGCACCTGATAGAAGTGCTATGTCTCCGTCACCCGCATCGCTGAGTTGCGCGATCACGTCTTCATAAGAAAACGCTTTGAGATGACCGAGTGAGGTCAAAAATGTGCGCTCACCATCGGGGTGAGTGATGCCAACTGAAAGCCCGGCAGACCCCGCTGCCAAACTCCATTTATTCGAATGCAGAACAAAGGCTTTTGCCAGCCATTTACCAAAATCATCGTCGCTGCGATTTGCGATCAATTGATATTTACAGTTGATGGCGTCCAGCGCCAGCGCCGTATTGCCAGATGCACCACCAACACGCCAATCGGAGTGAGGTAGTACGATCTCGGTTCCGACATTTGGCCATTCTGCCACTGGTCCCATAACCAAATCGATATTGACATTGCCGATGAGGATGATTTTGCCTGTCATAGTTTGGTGGTCACTTTTGACGAACGCAGTGGCTGGCCAACATTGACGACGCGGCTGTTGGCCAATGACACGAGAAAAGATTGAAGAGCTGGTAGAACCGCAAAGACTGAGGCCATACCGTTTACAGAATCAAACTTGATCGTAAGTGTGTTGGCGATTGGGTTCGAACCTGAAACATCGAAAACAACAACTGTTGCTCCTGCCTCTTGGCAATCCTTTGCAAGGTCTTGCGATAGTTGTGCCGATGCTCCGCCTGAACGCAAAATAACGATGCCGATTTTTTCGCTTAGCATTTCCATGGGGCCATGACGCAATTGACCACCCTCAAGGGCATAAGTCGTCATGCGGGCCAGTTCCATGAGACACAGCGCACCAGACTCTGCCACGCCTTGCAATTCGCCACGACCTGTCAAAATCAAAGTGCTGCAATTCAAAACCACTGCAAGTGCTTCTTCAATGCCATGCTGATGTGGGTTTTGGATTTCGTGCAGGGCTTGTTTCGCATCATAGCCAAGTGCTGAAAGAACAGCCAAATGCAAAGCGTGGGAAACAAATATACTGCGTGTCGCAGCAAAGGCTTTCTCCATACCCCCTGCTCCAATCAGGCAAGGAATTTTCCGCGCCAAAACGCTCTGTGCATTTAAAGTCAATCCAAAATGATCTTGCCCATGTTTCGCAGTCTCAAGATAACGTGAAATTTCACCAGAGTTGCCGCTCTGTGATGTAAGCAACACTGTCCGTGCGCGATCAGGCAAAGGACTTAATATGACTTCAGACAAGACTTCGGCCTGCACCTCAATACCCAATTCGCGGTATGCAAAGATCGCGGCACGGTTAACCCAGTGCGATCCACCCATGCCGAGCAATGCCAGCTTCCCCGTGCGCTGAATGCTCTTCGCAATTTGGGAGGCTACAAACTTCGCGTCATCAAATGATTTCAAAGCATCACTATGTTGCCTTCCCATTTCATATTCGATCATGGCAAGGCCGTTACCTTGGTTGGATTTGTCAGACATCAATTAACCTTTCACGCCACCGGATGTTAAGCCACTGACCAGCGACCTTTGCAGAAGAACGGCGATCAAAACCGGGGGTATTGCCGTTAGCAATCCGGCAGCTGCAATCAAACCAAAATTAGTTGTTTTGCCACCTGCAAAATCAGCAATCGTCACGGTCAGTGTCTTGGCATCGGCATTCGATGTGAACAGCAACGCGTAGAAAAATTCATCCCATGAAAGAAGAATTGCAAACAGTGCCGCAGTGGCAATGCCTGCACGTGCCATCGGCAATGTGATGAAAAGGATCAATTGAAAAAATGATGCGCCGTCCATTTGAGCGGCACTTTCAATTTCGGAGGGAACAGCGTCAATCGCACTCTTGGCAAACCAAGTGACAAACGGCGTCAGCACCGAACAATAGACAATTACCAGCCCTGTCACGCTGTTGAGCAAGTGAAATGTCGAAAGCATAAAGTAGAGCGGAAGTAGTAACGCCACGGCTGGCGTCATGTAGGTGGCCAGCACCGCATAGAGTAAGCCATCATAACGCCCTTTGCTGCGTGCAAACATCCATGCGGCAGGGATTGCGGCACAGAGCGAAATCGCTGTGCTCAAACCAGCAATGATCAAACTGTTACGGAGTGCTTTCAGAAAAGCCAAGCCTGCACTGTTTTCAGCCAAGCTGAAAAGAGCAGTATAATTCGACCAATCAAAATGTGTCGGGATAAAGCGTAGAGGCTTAGAAGTAAGGTCAGCAGGTGGCGAAACGCTGATGATAAACATCCAAACAATCGGTATTAGCGTGCTGGCAAGAAAAACGATAATCGCGATCCAGAAAAATATCTTTTTTACTTTCTTCATCATGCGTTCTCCGCCGATTTGAGCAGGCGCACATAAATCGCGATGAAGACCATCGCTATCAACACCACAATCAATGCGTAAGAAGCACCTGAACCGACTCGGTTGAAGCTGAAACTTTCCTGATACACAAAAAAGCTCAGTGTCTTGGTCGAATTGGCAGGCCCGCCCCGCGTCATCACGTAAATAATATCAAACACTTTGAGCGCTTCGATGGCGCGTAAAACCAGCGCGATCAAAAGTGGTGGGGCAATCACAGGCCATGTGACTGTCTTGAAACAGTCCCAAGCATTGGCACCTTCAAGCTTCGCAGCTTCATAAAGTTCTTTTGGTGCGCTCTGAAGTGCGGCCAATACAATGAGAGCCACAATCGGGTAATTTTTCCATACATCGGCAAATATCACGGCATTCATGGCGCTTGCTTCATCACCCAGCCAAGAGCGATAATTTTGCATCAACCCATTCTGAACCAGCATAGCGTTGAGGCCGCCAAAATCTGGCTGATAAATCAACCGCCACATCAGTGCGTTGACGATCGTTGGAATAGCCCACGGAAGCACCAGCAAACTGCGGCACAAAGTACGACCCGGAAATTGCTGATTGAGAAGCAGCGCCACCAGCACGCCCAAAATGCCTTCAGCACCCACAGAGGTAATCGTGAAATACAGCGTGCGCAATAGCGCACTAAGAAAATCGCCATCAGTGAGCGCGAAACGATAGTTTTCAAATCCGACCCAACTTGATTTTGCAAAGCCCGCAAGTAGTTTGGTGTTCGTAAATGAGAGTATGATGGTCTGAACAAATGGATAACCCACAACCGCAAGAATTATTGTGATAAGCGGCGCAAATAATTTCCATGCAGCGGGCATTCCCAGCTGCATATTATTACGGCGGATGGAAGATTTTAGGGAGGTATTCATCTTCGTCATCCGCCGCATCTAAAGTTCTATCTTAGCGGATTTTTGCGGCAGCGGCAGTGGCTTCCGCCAGAGCTGCTTCAGGCGTCATTTTATCGGTCAGCGCTTTTTGAATAGCGGTTTGCAACAAAGTTGAAAGCTCGGGGTATGAAGCAGATTGCGGACGATTGGTCATCAATCCAATAGATGTATTTGCAGCAGCAACCACAGCTTCTTGGCCTTTGGTAACAGCGGGGTCAGAATAAGACGATTTCCAGATTGGCAAACTGAGCTGAGCGTATTGATTTTGCACCGGTTGCGAAGCCATGAAGCTGATAAACTTCCAAGCTGAGTCTTGCTTGGTTGACCCCGCCGTAATGCCAAGACCCATTGATCCATTCACAGCAGACGCCGCAGATTTTCCGTCAACGCCTGGTGCTGGAACAATGCCTACTTTGCCGACCACTTTGCTCTCCTCAGGCTTCTGCGTCATGCCGTACATATAAGTCCAATTCAGCGCAAAAGCAGCATTGCCAGCTGAGAACACTTTACGCACATCTTCCTCGGCGTATTCTTTGGAGTTTGGATTTGAAAGTCCAGACTTCAAGGTATCAACCATATAGTTGACCGCGGCGAGTGAACCACCTTGGTCAAAGGCTGGTTTGCCGTCCTTGAAAAAGCTTCCGCCATTGGCTGCTGCAATAGTTGTGAAATCGCACACCACGGCTTCAGCTTGTGACCAGCTCCAGACAATCGGGAACTCAACCAGTTTTTTATCTTTAATGATCTTGGCTTGTGCAGCAAGTTCAGCCCAGGTTTTTGGCGGCGCGGCGATGCCAGCTTTTTCTAAAATCTCGGTGTTGTAGAAAAGATATTTGGTATCAAGAATCCAAGGCATGCCGTAATACTTATCTTTGTAAGAAACAGTTGCCCAAGCGCCATCAAAAACTTGAGTTTTATCAACTGATGTTAAGCGGTCTGTGACATCCACCAACACACCATTTTCAGCAAAGTTAGCAGGCCAAATCACATCATAGAGCACGACGTCATAGCCCGATCCGCCTGCGGCCTTTGATGCCACGATCTTATCATAGAGGGCTTCATAACCCACAAATTCAAGCTTTACAGTGGTGCCGGGGTTAGCTTTTTCAAATGCGGCTGTCATCGCGCGCACGTCAGCTTCGCTATATGCAGCTTGTGACATAAACAATGCGCTGATTTCTTCTGCTGCGATTGCACTTAATGAACCCGTTGAAACTGCCATTGCAGCAACGCCACTGAGCAATAAACTGCGCCTTGATATATTCATTCTAATGTCTCCCTGGATTTGCAGCATGGTGGACTGCGTTTGTTGTTATTGAAATTCAGATTAACTCAATTTGATTTAATGTCAAGGGCGAAGTAAACACGTCGCAAATTTGGACACCCTGATGAAACCTATTCAAGCAAGCAGACCGACTGCCGGAACCAATTTAGAGCACGCTCGCTCACATAACAGACGGGCAGTGTTGGAAGCCGTGCGTCTTGGAGGCTCTCTTTCGCGCGCCGATATAGCTAGGAAAACTTCACTCACAATTCAAACGATTTCGAACATCGTTATCGAACTTGAAACAAAGGGGTTGCTGCTGGCGGGGGCTAATCACCGCAATCCACGCGGCCAACCGTCCGTGCCCTATTCCATCAACCCACACGGCGGGTATTCAATCGGCTTTCATATTGCGCGGCATGGCGTGATTGGTGTGTTGACTGATCTCACAGGCGGCGTGCTGGCACAGCAGGAAGTTTCAGCCAATCCAGTTAATCCAGCCCAAGCCACTCCTATCGTCGTGAAGATGAAAAATCATCTCATTAATGGATCAGGGATTCCAATCAGTAAACTGCTTGGCATCGGAGTCGCGCTACCAACAAGGTTCGATTTGGGAACTCTTTCAACCGAAGGCCCCACTGCCCTTCCAGGTTGGAATGACGCACCGTCGCGCGCGTTATTTACGGATGCATTGGGAACACAAGTGATCATTGAAAATGATGCCGTTGCAGCAGCTATCGGCGAACATCATTATGGTGTGGCACGCGGCATTGATAGCTTCGTTATGCTCTATGTCGACAAAGGCCTCGGAGCCGGATTGTTTTTGGGCGGCCAACTTTTTAAAGGCGCGCTTTCAAATGCTGGTGAAATCGGCCACATGATTGTTGAACCCGGTGGCAGGCTTTGCCCCTGCGGCAATCGCGGCTGCCTAGAACGCTATGTATCGCTTGTGGCTGCCTATGAATTTATAGAGGCACATGCACCAAACGATCTTCCCAAAAGTGCTGCTGAAATTGACCGACTGTGTGTTGGAAAACTTCAAAACTGGTTTGTCGACGCAGGGCCCAGACTTGCAACAGCTATTAACATCCTTGAAACAGTATTAGACGCAGAGACGATCATTGTAGGCGGCCTTGCATCACAAGCAGTCATTGAGCAACTGATCGCCAGCGCCAGCCCGCTCCCTGTTTCCGCAAGTGCCAGACCCAACCGCGTGCTACCACGCGTCATCGCAGGCACAGCAGGACGAAATGCAACGGCACTAGGTGCTGCCGCACTGCCAATATTCGACGAGATGAATCCGCGATTTGATGTGCTGTTGAAAGCAGCGAACAATTGAGTTTTCCTGCTATGACCTGCTTGAATTGGGTTGCAGCTATTATGCAAGACGATTGCATTAAAAAGTTGCAAGCCGCCTGGCGATCCCTGCGGGAGTCGAACCCGCCTTTGCAACGTGAGAGGCTGCCGTCCTAACCGATAGACGAAGGGACCTAAGCGCAATTGTGTTCTTACACAAATGGCGTGAACAAGGTTGATATACGCTCTGCTCCGCAAAGATAGCAACCCCGATGCCACTATGTTATAGCGCCGCCATGTCTGACTCCGCCCAACACCTCGAAATTACTGCCACTGGCCCTGACCGCCTTGATAAATTCTTGGGCGCAAGCTTTGCTGACGTTAGTCGCGCGCGTTTTCAAAAACTTATTGCAGGGACAGGTGAGTCTGGATGGCAAGACAATTGATGATGGCGGCATAAAA
>JAYVPZ010000049.1:0-2796 GCA_043757105.1 Aestuariivirga sp.
TTCATCTGGGTTTAGTTCAAAACCCACCAATTGAGATTTCTTTAGGCCATTAACTTTGGAAATAGCGTCAAAAAAAACACCGTCACCACAACTTGGTTCCAATATGTGTTTTGGTTTGATCTCCTTTACCCATTTCGCAAGGAATTCCGCCAAATCAAGAGGCGTATAATAACCGCCGCGAAGTTTTTGAGGAGTTTCATTCTCAATAAAATTCATTATCCGTTCCCAATGCCCTCACTCCACTACCTTCGCAGATTCGTAGTGAGATAGCGACTTTCAAAGTCAGCATAAGTAATATCGGAAAATCTGAGCACAACTTAATCTTCTTTTCGGACTCCTTTGAATGGCCTGTCGTCAGCCTTTTGATCCATAAATTTCCCTGTATCGGAATCTCGTTTTACCCAACGCTCATTTTGTGGATTGTATGTTTGTGAACGATCACGAACTGCTCCGTTACGATGTCCGTCGCCTTTAGGGGGATTTGTGGCCATTTCTATCTCCGTCGGTTTCGATTGAATGATTCTATAGTTGGGAACATTAATAGAACAAAATGGTCAAAATGTCAACAAAAAACCCCAGTGTTTCCACCGGGGTTTAATTGGATGCTGTTCCGAGCCGACTAGCAGCTGTAATACATATCAAACTCAACCGGATGAGGTGTCATGCGGTAGCGGTCTTGTTCTTCTTGTTTCAGTTCAAGATAACTTTCGATTTGATCCTTGGTGAACACGCCGCCTTTGAGCAGGAAGTCATGATCAGCTTTGAGTGAGTCAATTGCTTCTTGCAAAGAACCGCACACGGTTGGAACTTTGGCGAGTTCTGCTGGTGGCAAATCATACAAGTTCTTATCCATTGCGGGGCCGGGGTGGATCTTGTTCAAGATGCCGTCCAAACCAGCCATCACCACCGAAGCAAAGCACAGATATGGATTTGCTGTTGGATCGGGGAAGCGCACTTCAACGCGCTTGGCCTTTGGGTTAGAAGTAAACGGAATGCGGCAAGAGGCTGAACGGTTGCGCGACGAATAAGCCAGCAACACAGGCGCTTCATAACCCGGCACCAAACGCTTGTAAGAGTTGGTTGATGGGTTGGTGAAGGCGTTCAAGGCCTTGGCGTGCTTGATCACGCCGCCGATGAAATAAAGGCAGAGTTCCGACAAATCAGCATATTGATTGCCAGCCATTTGCGGCTTGCCGTCTTTCCAGATCGAGAAGTGGCAATGCATGCCAGAGCCGTTATCGCCCATGATGGGCTTGGGCATGAAGGTTGCGGTTTTGCCATAAGCATGGGCCACATTGTGGATCACATATTTGTAAATCTGCATGTGGTCGGCAGCCATGGTGAGTGGCTGAAACTTTGTTCCAAGCTCGTGCTGCGAAGATGCAACTTCATGGTGGTGCTTTTCAACGCTAAGGCCCATCTCGCCCATGACTGATAGCATTTCGCCGCGCATATTTTGTGCGCTGTCCATTGGGTTCATCGGGAAATAGCCGCCCTTGGTGCGCATGCGGTGGCCCATATTGCCGCCTTCATAATCTCGGTCTGAATTGGTTGGCAGTTCGATGCCGTCTAACTTAAAGCCCGTATTGTATGGTGATGTAGCGAACTTAACATCGTCAAAAATAAAGAATTCAGCTTCGGGGCCAACGAAAATTGTGTCACCCAGTTTGGTTGACTTCAAATACGATTCGAGGCGCTTGGCAATGCCGCGTGGGTCGCGGTCATAGCCTTGGCCTGTGCCTGGATCGATGATGTCGCAGAACACAGCCATGGTGGTTTGCGCGTAAAATGGATCCATGTGGATCGAGGTTGCATCAGGCATCAAAATCATGTCAGATTCATTAATCGCTTTCCAGCCCGCAATCGACGAGCCGTCAAACATCAGGCCTTCAGTCCATGCCTCCTCATGCATTTGTGAAACATCCATTGTGAGATGTTGCATCTTGCCGCGCGGGTCAGTGAAGCGGAGGTCAACATATTTGACATCTTTGTCTTTTATCATCTTCAATGCGGTGGCGATTGGGTTAGCTTCTTTAGCCATTTGGTTTTAGTTCCTTTGATTGGCGTCTGTTTTCGTTAAATTTCTTATAGCGCGTCGTTGCCGGACTCACTCGTTCGGATGCGGATAGCTTGTTCGATGGTGGAAATAAAGATTTTCCCGTCGCCGATGCGGCCTGTATAAGCCGCTTTTTTGATGGCTTCGATGGCCTTGGTCACCAGCTCATCGGCGACCACAATCTCCAACTTCACTTTAGGCAAAAAATCGACGACATATTCGGCACCACGATAAAGTTCAGTGTGGCCTTTCTGGCGACCGAATCCTTTCGCCTCGGTGACAGTAATGCCTTGAATGCCTACTTCCTGCAGGGCTTCCTTCACTTCATCAAGCTTGAATGGCTTGATAATGGCTTCGATTTTTTTCATGTAGATTAGGCCTCTGTTCAGTTCCAGGCGACGATGCACGGCTCGTGCCAAGTATTTTCATATGTAATATCAATGGTTTGAATTAACAAATGAGTGCCGACGACTCTATTAGTGATTAATTATCATGCAGTTTGCGCAAAAATTATGCAAATCCAATAATCCAATCGGAGTTGCAAGATTGGATTAAGCGCGTAGTTTGGTTTCTTCAGAAGAGGAGTAACATAATGTATCTCGAAATGTTCAGATTGGATGGCAAGGTCGCTTTGATAACTGGAGCAGCGCGTGGCATTGGTTTTGCTGCCGCTGATGCATTATCGGAGGCGGGTGCAACAGTTGTCATTGCCGATATGGACGGCCCCGCAGCTGCAAAAG
>JAYVPZ010000050.1:0-2775 GCA_043757105.1 Aestuariivirga sp.
ATCGCGACGGTCTTGAAAACCGTAGGGGGTGCAAGCCCTCCGGGGGTTCGAATCCCTCCCTCTCCGCCAAACCGTATCCGCGTTGTACTGTTGCCAATATGTGTCATTCGGTTTTTTTCTTATTAACACTCTGTTAATAAGACGCTAGATTTGATTCTTGCGGCGTTTGAGAGTCTTATAAGGTATCAACTCCGATTTTGATTTTGGATGAGGCAAGTTATGATTACGGTGAAGCGTTCGTCGCTGAGTGTTAAAGCGTTGATGTTGTGTGCACTAACACTAAGCGGAGCTGCTTTGCCTATTCTATTGGCACAAAAAGCTGTGGCTGAATCAGAATCGGCGGAAGCAGACCGCATTGCCAGATTCAACAAGAAGGCGGGCGTTGTTACAATCACCAATGGAGTGACCACATATAATGGCGGCGGAGGCGGCGGCCCAGCTACCACTGCGACCGAGGTCGTTCAAAGTGAAAACCAATCACCAATGCTTGCGGCAACGAGTGGTGCAGTTTTAGAATCTGCAATGGATAAATATTCAAGCATCGTAGCCCAAGGTGGGTTCCCGCCCATCGCGCGAGGTTCATACAAAAATGGCTCAAAAGGCCCAGGTGTTGGTGCACTAAACAAACATCTTTATATGGAGGGTTATCTGCGCGTTGAAGGCACGCTGGGCGAATTTACTCAGCTATATACAAACGCTACCGAAGAGGCGGTTTCTCACTTCCAGCGCAACATGGGCCTTTCAGTTACGGGCAAAGTTGATAACGCAACTTTAGCAGAATTAAACGTGTCGGCTGATCAACGTTTGCGCGCCATTAACGCAAATATTCCGCGTCTTGCTATTTATCAAAAAGATTTGGGTGAGCGCTATTTGGTGGTGAACGTTCCCGCCCAACAGCTGGAAACGGTGAGTGGTGGCAGAGTTTTTTCCCGTCATAATGTTATCGTCGGCCGACCAGAGCGTCCAACGCCAGTGGTAATGACACCTTTGGCCACGGTCAAGTTTAACCCATATTGGAATGCGCCAGTTTCAATTGTTGAGCGAGATATTCTGCCGAAAATGGCGTCCGGCACTCAAGTTCTCACTGACATGAACATGAAAGTGTTTGAGGGTGGCCCGAATGGTGCAGAAGTTGATCCAAGCACCATCAGGTTCACACCTGCTAACATTGATAAATATCTCTTCCGCCAAGAGCCGGGCCCGCACAGTGCCATGGCCACCGCCAAGGTTGAATTCGCCAGCACATTCGGAATTTATTTGCACGACACGCCTGAACCACAATTGTTCAAAACAAACAATCGTTTCTACAGTTCAGGCTGCATTCGCGTCGAAAAAATGCCGCTTCTTGTTGAATGGATTTTGAATGGTCAAGATGGTTTTGGAGCCTCCAAAATTTCGTCAATGGCTGAGACTTTAGAACGTCTCGATGTTCCATTGGCAGCGCCTCCACAGTTACGTGTAACTTATCTAACAGCTTGGCCAACAGCAGGGGGCACTGTGGCTTTCCGCAAAGATATCTACAACATGGATTCTTCTGGTTTTACTGTGGGCCAACCGATGCCTGTGGGTGAATCGAGCCCTGATGGTTTGCGTTATGTTTTAAAACCTTTGCCGCGTCAGATTTCAGTTGATGCAGCTGAGGCTGAATCATCAAACTTCCTCTCGCTCTTTGGCAGAAGGGCTTCTCCAAAAACTGATAAGACATCGTTTACGACTCCGCCAAAGAAAAATATTTTTGGCGCGAAATTGGCCACAGCTTCAGTGAAAAGCGAAGACGTGCAAGTTGTGACCCAAAAGAAAGTCAAGTCTGCAAAACCGAAGAAGTCGATAGGATTGTTCGATTGGGTTTCTTACAAGGCAGACACACAAACGGCGACTGGCATCAATAAACCAAAAAAGATTGCGAAGAAATCAAAGTCGCTGGGCGTCGGTGGCATTCCGCCTGAACCAAAGATCACTTCGGTAGACTATGTTCCCCCCGAGCCAACGATTGCGGCAAAGAAAAAGAAGAAGAAAATTGTGGCTGCCAATGACAAACCGCCGGAAAAGCCAGTAAACTAATTTCTTAGTCGCTGCGCCAATCTGGGCCTAGACCACAATTGGGCTTGTCTGTAGAGCAGAAGCTTAATTGAGGGGATTCTGCTATGGCCAAAAAACCTGCAAAAAAGATTGCAAAAAAACCAGCCCGTAAAGTGGCCAAGAAACCAACAGCGCTTTATCCCGGCTTTTTCAAAGACAAGCTGGCCAAGGCAGATCCCAAAATCGCCCGCGCTATAGTCAATGAGCTGAAGCGCCAGCAACAAGAAATTGAATTGATCGCTTCGGAAAATATCGTCTCGCGCGCGGTGCTGGAAGCGCAGGGGTCGATCATGACCAACAAATACGCCGAAGGTTATCCGGGCAAGCGTTACTATGGCGGTTGTCATCATGTTGACGTGTCGGAACAACTGGCCATAGACCGCGCCAAACAATTATTCGGCGCAACTTACGCCAATGTGCAACCTCATTCAGGTGCGACCGCCAACCAAGCCGTGTTCTTCGCGCTACTCCAACCCGGCGACACTTATATGGGCCTTGATCTCGCATGCGGTGGCCACTTAACCCACGGCTCACCCGTAAACCAATCGGGCAAATGGTTTAAAGTCGTGCCTTATAAAGTGCGCGAAGATGACCAACTCATCAATTATGATGAAGTAGCCGCACTCGCACTTCTCGAAAAACCGAAGCTGATCATCGCAGGCGGCTCAGGCTATCCTCGCATTATCGATTTCAAAC
>JAYVPZ010000051.1:0-2772 GCA_043757105.1 Aestuariivirga sp.
AGAGGTTGAAAATCCGTGCCCTTCAACGCCTCGTGAACACCGCGCAACACTTCCGGGAACACGATGTTAGTAAGCGAAGGAATGGCCACACCAATGATATTAGAATTTGCCGATGCCAAAGATCCAGCGATACGATTGGGCACGTATCCGGTCGAATTCACAACCGCCATAACTCTTTTGCGAGTGTCATCCGAAATTGGACCTTTGTTTCGCAAGATTCTCGAAACGGTGATTTCGCTAACATTGGACAATCTTGCCACATCGGCCAAAGTCAATTTGGATTTTTTATCTGGTAAACGGGTTCGTTCTTTCATACTCGCGCGGTTTCCTCAAACGACCGTTGTATCTGGCATGCTTTGATGAAGCGTGGCAACCATATCAACAGCTCGTTCGACACTATATGGAAAACAATAAAACCAGGTTGACAGATAGAAAAAAAATTATCATTATTTTAATGACAGCGCTAACATTTTAAAGGAACCAATATGCACATAAAACCGAACGCAACGATCATTGGTCTCGGTTCTATGGGTTATGGTATGGCACGGTCCATGCTTAAGGCTGGCATTCAAACTTGTGGGTTTGACGTTAATCCTATGTCACTTCAAGCGATGATTGCAGAAGGCGGCATTGCTGTGACCAGCGCCACTGAGGCTGCACAGGACTGCGATGTTTTACTGACCGTCGTCGTAAACGCCGAGCAAACACGTGCCATTTTGTTTGGTCCGTCGGGTGCAGCACAAGCAATGAAGAAGGGCGGCGTGATCATTTCATGTGCCACCATGTCGCCAGAAAATGCGCGCAGTCTTGCGAGCGAAGCAACCGCACTGGGACTGCTCTATCTCGACGCACCGATGAGCGGCGGAGCCGCGAAGGCTGCAACAGGTGATCTCACTTTCATGGCCTCGGGCTCGCCCGAAGCATTTGACCGGGCTCAACCCGTTCTCGATGCGGTTGCCGGAAAGATTTACAAACTGGGTGACACGGCTGGAATTGGCGCTTCGTTCAAAATGGTCAACCAATTACTCGCTGGGGTTCATATTGCCGCCGCCTGCGAGGCTATTACTTTTGCAGCGCGCCTTGGTCTCGATCTGGAAAAAGTATTTGAGGTCATCACAGCGTCTGCAGGCAATTCATGGATGTTTGAAAACCGCGTGCCGCATATTTTGGAGGGCGACTACGCCCCCCGCAGCGCCATTTCAATTTTTACCAAGGACTTAGGCATCATCAGCGATATGGGCCGCAAAGAAAAATTCCCTACCCAAATCGCCTCTACTGCATTGCAAATGTTTTTGATGACGGCCGCTGCAGGCATGGATGGTGATGACGATGCATCTGTGGCAAGAATGATTGCCAATGTTACGGGGCTTGAGTTGCCGCAATCTAAGAAGAGTTGAAACCATGCCGCATTTTGCTGCCAATTTGACGATGATGTTTAATGAGTGGGATTTTCTCGATCGTTTTAAGGCCGCAGCGGATGCAGGTTTTAATGCTGTAGAGTTTCTGTTTCCTTATGACTTTAGTCCCGAGTTGATTTCTAAGCGGTTACAGCAGAATAATCTGAAACAGGCACTGTTCAACTTGCCACCCGGAAACTGGGCCGCTGGTGAGCGTGGCATTGCTGCCCTGCCAGACCGCGCTGATGAATTAAGAGCTTCGGTGGCCACAGCTCTCAACTACGCCGCCGCTTTAAACGCACCCACCCTTCACGTGATGAGCGGAATTGCAACACGGGCAGACGACCGAGCTGTGGCGGCCTACCGAGATGCGATTGCTTTTGCTTGCGAGGCTGCTGCACCACATAATATCACCATTGTGATTGAGCCGATTAATGCGCGCGATATGCCGGGCTATTTTCTCAATGATTTTAACTTTGCCGCAGAGCTGATCATTGAACTGAACCTACCCAATCTGAAACTGCAATATGATATCTATCATCGTCAGATTATCCACGGCGATGTGATGAAGAGTTTGGAAAAACTGATGCCGATCATTGGCCACATACAAATTGCTGCTGTGCCTTTGCGCCATGAACCGTTGACTGGCGAGCTAGATGATGCCCGGATTTTTCGGCACCTTGATGCGTTGGGTTATGATAAATTTGTCGGCTGCGAATATCGACCGGCGCATGGCACTGTGGCCGGACTTAAATGGATGACGTCGCTTTAAGGAAATTGTGCGTATAAAAAGCGCCCCAATGGAAATTGGAGCGCTTTCGTTTAAGTTATTATTTTGGCAAATAGTTGCGCCAGTAATGTTGTTCTTTGAAGCCCAGAACTTCGCGAATTTTGCGGTTTGAAAGTGGGGCTTCAAATTCTCCCATTTCACGCGTGATGGGTGTGTTCGGTGCATATTTCGCCAGGAACTGCTTGGTTGGCATATCAGCGGTAATCGTATCATTGACCGCATTAAACACTTGATAGCCCAGACCATCTTTTTGCAGGCAGAGATGCACGATTTCTCCTAAGTCACGCGCGTCAATATAACTCCAAGCATTGCGTTTGCGCATTGGCGGATTTTTTTCATATTCGGCAAATGCACCATATTCATGCGGCTCAATCACGTTGCCGATGCGCAGGGCATAAATATCTGCGTTGTAGCGCATCGCAAAAGCGCGGCCGGTTTTTTCGTTGACCACTTTTGAAAGACCATATGAATCCATTGGGTCAGAGTCATAATTTTCCTCGAGCGGAAACGCGTGGTAATCCTTGTCGCCTTCGGCAAAACACACGCCGTAAGTGGTTTCGGATGATGCAAAAATTACCTTCTTCA
>JAYVPZ010000052.1:0-2764 GCA_043757105.1 Aestuariivirga sp.
GAAGTAGTTTGAACATTCTTCTGCGGTGAACAAGTTGCAGATGTTGCCGATTGCCTTCCAGAGATCATCAATGGTTCTTGCTGCGGATTTTCGCAGCCACGACTTGAGTTTCGAGAAGGCCATTTCGATAGGGTTAAAGTCGGGACTGGCCTGCTGCCGGTTTCACGGACACTGAGTTAAGGTGTTTTGATGGAACTGGAGGTTTCAGATGGAAAGAAGAAAGTATTCGCGAGAGTTCAAACTTGAAGCGGTAAATTTGGTGAAGGGACGCGGCGTTTCGATTGTGCAGGCTGCGCGTGACCTTGATCTCAACCACAATGTGTTGCGGCGCTGGCTCAAAGAGCTTGAAGCTGATCCCAAACACGCGTTTCCGGGTCTTGGGCAAATGAAGCCGGAGCAACAGGAAATTGACCGCCTACGCAAAGAAGTTGCGAGGTTGAAAGCCGAAAGAGACATCCTAAAAAAGGCCGCAGCCTACTTCGCGAGGGATGCGATATGAAGTTTGCATTTATCGCGAAGCACCGGGCGATCTGGCCTGTGTTATGGCTTTGCAAAGCGCTGGATGTTTCAACGTCAGGGTTCCATGACTGGCTGGGTCGCAAGCCAGCCAAAAGGACTCTGGAGAATGAGACCTTGCTGGGTGTCATCCGCCGGAGTTTCCATGACAGCGACCGCACCTATGGCGCAAGGCGGGTTTGGCACGATGTTCTGGCTGAAGGCTTCAATTGCGGCCTTCATCGTATTGAGAGGTTGATGCAAAGCAATGCTTTAAGATCTCGTCCCAGACGGCGCAAACGGCCTTCAGACACGGGTTTGCGAACGATCAATATGATTGCCCCAAACATTCTAGATCGACAGTTCCATGCGACACAGCCCAACCGCAAATGGATTGCTGACTTCACTTATGTCTGGACAGCAGAAGGCTGGCTTTATGTGGCGGCCGTCATCGATCTCTTCTCACGCCGCGTTGTCGGTTGGTCGATGAGTGCCACAATGACGGCCCAGCTTGTGACGGATGCTCTTATCATGGCCATCTGGCGGCGCGGCAAGCCTGATGCATTACTGCATCACTCCGACCAGGGCAGCCAATACACATCAGAGCAGTTCAGACAGTTGATGCAAGACAATGGCGTCACCTGTTCAATGAGCAGATCCGGCAATGTCTGGGACAACGCCGCAATGGAGAGCTTTTTCTCCACATTCAAAACCGAACGAACAGAACGTAAAGTTTACCGCTCGCGCAACCAAGCCAAAGCTGATGTCTTCGACTTCATCGAGCGCTTCTACAATCCCAAACGTCGCCATTCGACAATTGGATATCTAAGCCCTATGGAATTTGAAAGGAGAGCGAAAGTAACTTAAGCAACCGTCCGTGAAACCGGCAGCAGGCCAAACCTCTTTCACATTAGCTGCTAAATATGATGCAAACAAAGGCGGCGATAGGAGACCATTATGGCAACCAAGGCGAAGAAAACAGAAAATAAGCCGAAAAAAGCAAAGCCAATAAAGTCCAAGTCCGCGAAGCCCAGTCCGTCTAAGGCCAAGCTAATAGAGGCCAAGTCAAACAAAGCCAAACCCGCTAAGTCAAAAGTGGCGAAAACCGCAAAACCTCAGGCTAAACCCACAAAATTCAAAACAACCAAAGCGAAAACTGCCGAGGGTCCCGTTGATAAGATAAAGTCCAAAATAGCAAAGGGGAAACTTACGAAACGCAAGACGGCAAAGGTCAAAATAGTTTGGCCAAAGAAAACTCGCGAGATGCACAATCATCATATGAACTCCACCGTGTGGAACAATTTCAAATTCCGCAACGATGATATTGTGATTGCTACCTATGCTAAGTCAGGCACCACGTGGACCCAGCAAATTGTTGCGCAATTAATCTTCAACGGGGCGGAGGGGCTTAATGTTTCGCACTTATCGCCCTGGGTTGACTTGCGGATTATGCCACCTGAGGTCATCTCCGGAATTGAAGGGCAAACCCATCGACGTTTCGTCAAGACCCACCTTCCGGTGGATGCGCTCGTTTTCTCGCCAAAGGCCAAATATATTTTTGTTGGTCGCGACGGCCGTGATGCTGCATGGAGCCTATTCAACCATCACTCTAACGCAATAGATGGCTACTTCGATGCCTTTAACAACACGCCGGGACGTGTTGGACCTACGATAGAACGGGGATTGGGCGACGCGCATGATTTTTATTCTGCTTGGTTTGCCGGTGATGGCTACCCCTATTGGCCAGTGTGGGAGAACATCCGCTCTTGGTGGGCTATCCGTAATTTACCCAATGTCAAGTTGGTCCACTTCAATGATCTAAAAGCTGACCTGACCGGTTCAATACGTGAGATTGCTGATTTTCTGGCTATCAAAGTAGACCCACCTACTTTGGCAAAGATCGTTGAGCATTGCACCTTCGACTATATGAAGGCCAATGCCGATAAAATGGCCCCTCTGGGCGGCGCCATGTGGAAAGATGGTGCCCAAACTTTCATCAACAAAGGCACCAACGGTCGCTGGCGCGACACCTTAACCCCGACAGAAGTTGCGGCATACGAGGCAAAGGCAATAACTGAGTTGGGCCCAGAATGTGCCAAATGGCTAGAGCAAGGAGTCGGAAAATAGAACCTAATACCTAATTGTTTGTTCGTGGTCAGATAAATCGAGACAAAGGGCAGCCTGATTTAATGGAGGCTCTGGAACAGCCATTTTTCATTTTAGGCGGCTCTGCCCCGTTGATGTAAGTGTCGCGTTTTGATGGTCTGGA
>JAYVPZ010000053.1:0-2762 GCA_043757105.1 Aestuariivirga sp.
CGCGAATGAAGGAACGTTGGTCAGTGTTATGGTTTCTGCTTTGCCGTTTTTGCAACTGGCCGACACTTCGATCAATCCTGCTGGGGCCTCTAAGGTCAAATGTGTCACAGGTTCTCGCATGGGGATGATGCCTGTATCCAAAAGCACAGTGGCCACGCAAATACAGTTGGAACCCGACATTGGCGGCGTGTCTTCCGGCTCCATGATGATGAAAGCGGCTTGGGCTTTTGGATTCTTGGGTGGCACTAATAAATTCACATGACGAAAAACACCGCCGCGCGGCTCGTTTAAAACAAAATTCCGAAGCCTGCCATCTTTGGCAATGAAGCGAGACTGCTCCCAAATTGTATCGCCGGGAGGTGGGGCCACGCCGCCCACAATCACATCGCCAACTTCGCCTTCAGCGTGGCAGTTGACGATGTTGATTGAAGTGCGGCTGCGCATTTATTTAAAGATCACCAACCACGCACTTCTTGGCCAGCGCTTTATATTGTTTTTCGCTAAACAAAATCGGATTGCCGCCAGCGGATGGATCTTTGATTGCCATGGCTGCCACTTCGTCCAAGCGCTTCACGTCAATGCCAATATCTTTCAAGGCATTCGGAATGCCAATTTCTTTACGCAATGCCAAAATCCATTTCATAAAGCCATCAAAGCCACCCTTGATTTCCAAATAGGCGGCAGCGCGCGCAATATCTTTTTCGATCTTCTTGCGATTGGCCTTCAAAACATAAGGCATGATGATGCCGTTCAACATGCCGTGATGCGCGTCATATAGGCCGCCAAACGGATGAGAGAGTGCGTGGATCGCACCAAGGCCGCGTTGAAATGCCGTGGCCCCCATTGATGATGCCACCAACATGTTGCCTCGCGCATCCATATCATTTGGCTTCTTCACAGCTTTGGCCAAATTTTCTTTCACCAACAGCATGCCCTCGAGGCCTACACCTTTGGCCAGCGGGTTGTAGAAGGGCGCACAGTAAGCTTCAATGCAATGCGCCAGTGCGTCCATGCCTGTGGCAGCAGTGAGTTTTGCAGGCAAACCAACTGTCAGCTCCGGGTCAAGAATAACCACCTTCGGCATAATCGCCGGATGGAAAATGATTTTCTTTTCGTGTGTTATAGGGTGGGTGACAACACCTGCACGACCCACTTCAGAACCTGTACCTGCCGTTGTTGGTACTGCAATGATAGTTGAGATCTTTGTTGCATCAGCGCGTGTCCACCAATCATCCACATCTTCCAAGTCAAACACAGAAATTGATTGGCCATGCATCAGTGCAATCATCTTGCCGATGTCCAATCCAGAACCACCGCCAAACGCAATCACACCATCATGCATGCCAGCTTTATAGGCTTTCACGCCCGCCAAAATATTCGCTTCAATCGGATTCGGCCGCACTTCGGAAAACATCTGAATAGCAAGACCAGCGCTTTTCACATCAGCCACAATGGCCTGCACCATTGGCATATCGGCAAGGCCGGGGTCAGTCACAAACAGCGGGCGTTTCATGCCCACAGCTTTGCAATGGTCAGCCAATTCCTTGATGCGACCGGAGCCAAATTTAATGGCAGTTGGAAAATTGATGTTACGATTTGGAATTGTCATTTCTAATTTCTCTCTTAATAACGTTCAAAGCCGCGCTTCAATTCTAAATCCGTAATGCGGCGGTCAAATTCATATTGTTCCCATTTTGCAGTGTGCACATAATGATCAACCACATCATCGCCCATCGCACCTCTTAAAAATGAAGACTTATCGAGAAGCTCGGTTGCTTCGCGTAGGGTTTTTGGAATTTCGCGCAGCTTTTGTGCAGCGGAATAAGCATCTCCAGAGAACACAGGTTCCAACTTCATCTTATTTTCAATGCCGTCCAAACCAGCAGCGATCAGTGCGGCGAATGCCAGATACGGATTAAGATCAGCACCGCCCACACGACATTCCACACGGATGGCTTTTGAATCTGCACCGCACAGGCGGTAACCCGCAGTGCGATTGTCAAAACTCCACACGGCCTTGGTTGGTGCAAATGTGCCAACCATGAAACGCTTGTATGAATTGATATAGGG
This sequence comes from Aestuariivirga sp., assembly GCA_043757105.1. Taxonomy (GTDB): domain Bacteria; phylum Pseudomonadota; class Alphaproteobacteria; order Rhizobiales; family Aestuariivirgaceae; genus Aestuariivirga. The sequence goes on from JAYVPZ010000053.1 coordinate 2,071, forward strand.
CGCGAGGAAATAGGTGAGTTCAGACGCATGCGCCAGCTGGCCAGCCAGATAATGTTCCATCATGGTTGACATGCCGTGGTTGCCAGACTTGTCATAGAAATGTGGTGTCTTACCATCTGCCGACCAGAGCGATTGGTGGATGTGAGATGAGTTGCCCGCCATTCCATAATCCCACTTGGCCATGAAGGTTATTGCTTTGCCAAGACCATAAGCAATTTCTTTGGAGCCGTTCTTGATGATGGCGTGAGTGTCGGCCATCGCCAATGCTTCATCATAACGCACGTTGATTTCCTCTTGGCCCGGCCCCCATTCACCTTTTGAATTTTCAACCTGAATGCCAGCGCCCGCCAAGCCATTACGCAAGGCGCGCATATAGACTTCTTCTTTCGAGGTTTGTTGAATACTATAATCCTCGATGAAATAGGTCGAAGTCTTCATATTGCGATAGCCCTTGGTGTGGCAAGTTTCGTAACTATCATCGAAAAGAAAAAATTCTAATTCTGAAGCCATATAGGCTTTCATCTTCATCGCTTCGACGCGCTTTAATTGTTTTTTCAACATGGCGCGCGGCGAATGTGGAACGTCTGCATGGGTATGATGATCAAGCACATCGCACAACACCAGAGCAGAACCAGGCATCCACGGTGTACGCACCATGGTTGACATGTCCGGCTTTAAAACAAAATCGCCGT
>JAYVPZ010000054.1:0-10744 GCA_043757105.1 Aestuariivirga sp.
GCCATTACCCGCAGAACCCAGCACCAAATTATCGCGCGTGGCACCCCATGAGGCCTGCTTCAAAACTTCAACGCCATCCATGCCATATTTCGCAAATAAACCCTTTTCTTTTGCGATAATCAAAGGTGATGAATCCGTCAGCGCGATGAAGCCCAATTTCGCAGCATTCACTTCTGGCCCTGTTGCTGCCATGGCACCGGACGGCAAAAGCGAGCGGGCGGCATCAAGCAGCGCTAAAGTTGCAGCTGATTTCTTTAAAAACTGACGACGATTGTTGTTCATTAAAATCTCCTTGGGTTCCAAAAATAGCCGCCGACCGGATCAGAATCGGGGGCAATCTCTGTCCTGTCGGCGGCATTGCCGAGCGAGCCTTTCAGCTGATAGACCTGTAATTGCACGAGACGTGCCAAATGAAGATGAATTATTTAATACTTTAAATTCAGTGTGTTATGGAGGATTCGAGATTTGATCAGCAATCAATTGACGCAAGAATCGGCATCGCACTGCCTAATCATTGTGCAACGCAGCATTGTTGCTTAATTTTTGGATGTAGCCGTTAATATCATCGGGATCGAATACAACACCGTCAAAAAAGCCGTCAGGCCCTAGCGCCATTGCACCAATTGTTGCGGGTACAACAGTTGATTTCAATTGACTGCCTTCGATTTTTGAACTGCCACCAGGCAGGGGTAGCCCCAACGGTTTGAGAGCAGCGCGGTGGAGGTCAGGCCTGTAACTTTCAGCGGCAATTCTTTGACCTTCTGGCGAATAGTTTAACTGCCCCCATACGCTTGTTCTGATTCATGGTGGTTTTGCGAAACAGTTCATGAGCTTCTGCCTCGGGGATGTTTTTGAGTTTCGTCAAAAGCCGCTTGGCCGCAGAAATTATTTTCAACTCATCTAATGCCAACTGTGCGGCGTCGCGCTCATCTCGCATTTTCTCAAACGCTTTAAAGCGGATCACCGCGAGATCGAGGATGGGTTTTATGCGCTCTTTCTTCAGGCCATCAACCACATATGCAGAAACACCTGCTTCAATCGCCAGAAACATAGACTGCTCGTCTGATTGATCGACAAACATTACAATGGGCCTGCGGACTGTGCGCGATACCAAAAACATGTGCTCAAGAAGATCGCGATTAGCTTTACCAAGTTCAATCACAATGACATCTGGCGCAATGTCTTCGATCCGTTTCAATATCCCTTTGGTTTCGTGGATAGTTGCAACGCGTGTATGACCTGATTCGCGCAAGCCCAGTTCAATCAAGGCCGCACGGTCGCTGTTTTTATCAATTATCAATATCGAAAGGCTTGCGTCCACAATCCACGATGCCACACAATAAAAATATTGCAATGCAGCATTCAGGTATTAACGTGGCCCCGATCTTGCCTTTCATTACGCTTCGTGATGTATTTCAGTTTATGACGATTAAATCCATTCCGGAGTGCACTCTTGAACGCAAAAAGCGCGAGGCTTTGGCGTTGAAAGCCAATATAAAAAAACGCAAAGAACAGGCAAAACTGTCGACTCATCCCGCAAAACCGCTTTTATCTGACGAAAAAAACACAGTGATTGAACCGGGAAATGAAATACGCGCTGGCTGCCATGAGTGTTGTTGAGTTTGCAATTGTAGAGCCGAACACCTTGGCCAAGCGGCAGGTGATTTTGGCTGAACGAATGGCTGACAAGGGCATAAAAAATTTTAAGCCTGGGCAGTTGAAATACGATACATTTGGCAAACCTTATCTTGAACGGGATGAAGGCTTAATTGGATATAGTTTTAGCAATGCCAGATTTGATGGTGGATCAATTGGGCTAATGGCCTTAGTCGACGGTGCCGTGATTGGCATTGATGTTGAACTTTGGCCGCGCAGACCGAGTGACAAAGTCTTTTTGGAAACTGTCGCGTCGCCCGAAGATGAAGCTGTGCTGAGTGTTTTGGGTAATGGTGGATATGATGCTGGGGTGGCCCTCTGGGTCATCAAGGAAGCCGCTCTGAAATGCAGTGGCGAAGTTATGATTGATCCACGTCATCTTGCTGTGTCGCAAAGTCGTGATGGGCTGTTCCATATTGGTCCAAGCCTCACAGCGAGCACTGCAATTCCGATGATAAGCATAACACTTTTTGAATTGCGGGCCGAGAAATGGTCTGATCTCGTTTTTTTATGCGGAGCGGCTTTGTACCATGAATCAGCCAAGGTCACTCAAAATTTTAGACAGCCATTTTTCTATGGAGTCGGTTGGCACTTGTCACTGCTTTGAACGCTCAATTATCCTGAACTATATTTAACCCACCTAAATTTAATTTAATCGCATCTATCATATTTTGTTCTCATTCGAGGCCGAACTCATGCACCTGAATTTGCAATTCAATAAGCAGGAATCAGCATGAACGCCGTCCCCCCAAAAAAATTTAGTTTCTCACGTAAACATGTTTCTTTGAGCGGCCCAATACGCGGTGTGATTGACTCCAGTTTTTTACGTGATGAAACTTTAGCTGAAATTTTTGCGTCAACGGTTGCAAAATATCCCGGAAATGTGGCGATGATTCAGGGCGAACGTAAACTGACGTTTGCGGACGTTGATGCTCAGGCGATATCAATTGCGCGTGGTCTGGTGCAAGAAGGCGTTGGGCCTGGCGATGTTGTTGGGCTTTATTTGCCGCGTGGTATTGATCTTTTGGTGGCGCAAATTGCAATTGCTAAATCGGGTGCTGCCTGGCTGCCATTTGATTCTGAAACGCCGATAGATCGCATTGCGGTTTGTTTGGGTGATGCAAAAGCAAAGGGACTTTTGACCAGCGAAGAGTTTTTCAAGCGGGTTGAAGGCATATCGTTTGCTGTTTGGCCGATCACGGGTAAAATTTCTAAATCCGGTCGCAATAAATTAGTTGACGCACGTACCCGCGGGCACTCATCGTCTAGCATTGCTTATATGATTTATACGTCGGGCTCGACAGGAATGCCTAAAGGCATTGCGATAACAAATTGTAATATCTGTCACTATTTGCGCGCCTCAAACTCCATGTTTGGCATCAGCTCATCTGACGTGATGTTTCAAGGGTGCTCGGTAGCCTTTGATCTTTCAATGGAAGAAATCTGGATCCCGCTCATGGTTGGTGCCACGCTTTGGGTCGTGAACGGTGAAACTCTGGCAGACACTGAAGCTCTACCCGCTTTGATGCGGATTGCCGGTGTGACTGTCATAGATACAGTTCCCACATTGTTGGCGCTACTTATGGGTGACGTTCCCACGCTGCGCACAGTGATCGTTGGAGGAGAGGCTTGCCCCCCCTCATTGGTGGCGCGGTTTGCGGTTGGCGGCAGGCGCTTGTTCAATAGCTATGGCCCAACGGAAACGACCGTTGTTGCAACAATTGCCGAGCTTGAACCGGGTGTTGATGTAACTATTGGCAAACCTATTCCAAATCATTCAGCTTTTGTGGTTGATGAGAAAATGAATTTGGTGCCACCCCATACGAAGGGCGAGTTGCTCATTGGCGGCCCCGGTGTTGCGCTTGGGTATGTTGGTCGCGAAGACCTTACATCGCAAAAATTTATCGCTAATCCTTTCGGTGCAACTCAACTCGATCCGATTTTGTATCGTACTGGCGATGCTGTAAGCGTTGATGAAGATGGCGATATTTTATTTCACGGTCGAATTGATGATCAAGTGAAAATTCGCGGATTTCGCGTAGAACTGGGTGAAATTGAATCAGCCGTGGCTGATCATGATGGCGTTGATCATGCGGCTGTCGTTCTCCGTCAAGACAGCGGCATGGATCAGCTGGTGGCGTTCATGTCGCCGCGTAAAAATGCTTTGATTGATGTGACTTCCTTACGCGCCGATCTGAAAAAGCGATTGCCGCCCTATATGGTCCCAGCTCGTTTTGAAATTATAGACGCCGTGCCACGCCTTTCTTCGGGCAAAGTTGACCGCAAGGCGCTAAAGCTTTTGCCATTGGCCAAGGCAGATGATGGTTTGGTTGGTCAAGAAGAAGCTTCGACACCAATTGAAGCCGTGCTACTGCATGCCGCACGTAAAGTGTTTCCAGGTAATGCCATTCCACTTGAAGGCGATTTCTTTACCGAAATTGGGGGGCATTCGCTCTTGGCAGCACAGTTTATTTCAATTGTGCGGAAAACAAAAGGCTGTGCGACCATCAGGCTACAGGACGTTTATGAGGCCCGCACCATACGCGCGATGTCAAAAATACTCGAAAACCGTGGTGCTACAGCAGAACTCGCGAGTACAGAAGTCCCACGGCCCATGCCGCCTCGGATTAGGCGACGCAATCAAATTTTATGCGGCATCGCGCAAGGTCTCACATTGCCGTTCATTCTCACTTTGCACGCTGCACCTTGGCTCACCATCTTCATTTCTTATTCTTTGATTTCTCCCGAAGATACGTCGGTGCTTATGGATATGGCGCAGATTTTCTTTGCATTTATGGCCGTTAGCGTTTTCAATTTTATCCTACCACCAATTGCCAAGTGGGTAATTCTCGGTAGAACCAAGCCCGGTACTTACCCGCTTTGGGGAACCTATTACTACCGTGTCTGGCTGGTGCAACGCTTGACAGCACTGGCGCATATGAAATGGATGCAAGGCACGCCAGTCATTCGCGCATATTTACGATTATTTGGTGCGACTGTGGGCAAAGAAGCGCTGATCAGCGAGATTGATGCTGGTGCTTATGATTTGTTGACCATCGGGAAACATGCATCAATCGGCAGCAAAGTGATCATTGCGAACACGCGTGTGGAACGTAATCAATTCATTATTGGGCCCGTTACGATTGGCGATGAAGTTGTCGTTGGCTCATCATGTGTGATTGAAAATGATGTGACGATTGGCAGTGGTGCTGAGCTCGATGATCTAACTTCCATTCAAGCTGGCGGTGCTGTTCCTGCATTTGAACATTGGGGCGGATCACCTGCAAACAAAATTGCTGATCTTGATCCAGCCGATATTCCAGAGCCTGCTACAGCATCGCATACAGTTCGTTATCTTCAAAACGCGTTGTACTGCGTTATGTTAATTATTTTGCCCCCGATTGGGCTTTTACCTGTTGTTCCTGCCTTCCGGTTCATGGAAATGCTCGATACCTATGTGAATCCGCTTTTGGGTGAAATCAATTATCTTTGGTATATGCCGCTCCTGGCAGTTTCAGCCGCTGCCGCTTTGGTATTTTTGACGGCCATGTTTATGGTCGCTTTGCGTTGGATCGTTTTGCCGCGCATCAAGCCCGGTGTCTATTCGGTGTTCAGCAGCACCTATGTGCGTAAATGGATTGTGGCGTTGGGCACAGAAGTGATGCTTGATACATTGTCTTCAATCTTTGCAACAATCTATATGCGCGGTTGGTACCGCCTCATGGGTGCACGCATTGGGCGTGGTTCTGAAATATCCACTAATTTGTCTGGCCGATATGATCTCATTGATATTGGCGACGGTAATTTTATTGCCGATGATGTGCAATTGGGTGATGAAGCCATGCGGCGCAATTGGATGACGCTGGGATCAATCAAAACCGAATCGAAAGTCTTTATTGGCAATGAAGCCGTTGTGCCAATGAATTATACCATTGCTTCTGGAGCATTGATTGGCGTGAAGTCTCGTCCACCTGAAGGAGGTGTTGTCGGTAGCTCTGAAATCTGGTTTGGATCTCCCGCCATAAAGCTGCCTGTGCGCCAAAAGTTTGATGCAACGTCGGCTTCGACGTTTGAGCCAAAATGGTGGATGAAATTGGGTCGCGCATTTTTTGAAGCTTTCAATATCAGCTTGCCGACGGCAGTGTTCATTTCATTGGCCACTTATAGTATGATATTCTTGACCGAAGCTTTGGAAGATGCGGCTTGGTTCAGATTGGCTGTGCTCTGTGTTTTGGTCGTACTGTGTGTTGACATCTTGCAGCTATTGGTTGCTGTTGCCTGCAAATGGATTGCGATGGGCGTTTATAAACCCACAGTGAAACCAATGTGGTCGTGGTGGGCGCTGCGCACTGAAGCCACGGCTGTGATGTATTGGGGTATGGCTGGCAAGGCGGTTTTAGAACATTTACGCGGAACGCCGTTCTTGCCGATGACTTTGCGGTTGTTTGGCACCAAAATTGGCCAAGGCGTATATATGGACGCGACAGACATCACTGAGTTTGATTGCGTCACGATTGGTGATCATGCATCAATAAATTCTGGCGCATGTTTGCAAACTCATCTTTATGAAGACCGCTTGATGAAGGTGGGGCGCATTTGGGTGGGGCATGATGTGACCATCGGTGCTGGTTCAACTGTGCTATACGACACGCATCTCGGCGACGGGGCCAAAATTGGGCCGCTGACACTGGTCATGAAGGGTGAGGAATTGCCATCTGATTCAGCTTGGGTCGGCTCGCCAGCGCAACCCGTTGAGCTGTTGAACACTATAGCCGGCAAAAAACGAGATGTGAACTTACCAATTGCGGCTTAAACTTTAGAGATATTCAATTTCCTTGCCCCTTTGTGGCGCTGAGGACTTTCGCAAGTTCCGAAACCGTCGATCGGCGTAAAGCAATGAATCATGGCCGGGCTCTGCCGTGGTGGCTAAGACTTCGCCAATAATTATTGTATGCGTTGATTGATCAATGGTTTGCACCAATTTGCAATCAAAAGAAGATGAGGTGTTTTGTAACACTGGACTTCCCGTGACAAGCCTTGTCCACACACCGAGCGAAAACCGATCAAAGTCTTTACCTAACATGCCCGAAAATGCTTTAGCTATTTGCTCTTGATCTTCGGACAACACGTTAACAGCGAAAGTGCCCGCATTGACAATTTTTTCATGTGTTGAACCCGATTTGTTGATGCAAACTAAAAGGCGCGGTGGTGCCGCCGTGACTGAGCTCACAGCCGTTGCGGTTAGACCATAGCGGCCTTGCCCATCTGCAGTCGTTATAACTGTGACAGACGACGCGTGTTGGCTCATGGCCGTCATATAATCAGACGTGGACGCAATAGGCAGATCAACGCCCTTAATAGAGTTCGGAATATGTGTCATTTTCTGAGGCTTAAACGACTAGCACAGCGGGGTCGAGGCCTGTCTCAAAGAATGTTTAAATCTTAGCATCCGCTGAAGCTTCACTACCATAACACAAATCTAGAATTTTCTGCAGATCGGCCGCTCGTCTAAAGGATGGATCGCCGTTTTTGCCAGTTGAAATGGCAGAAATGAATTTGTGATAGTTTGATGGTTCAGCTTCGGTGCGCACAATGTCGCGCCATGCTTGAGTGTGCACGTCTTCCCCCGAACAGACTCGCAAAATTGTACGGTCGTGATCGTTTTCGAGTTCAAGCCCGCCCTTGGTGCCAAACACATGCAGTTTTAAAGTGTTGCCATAACCCGTCATAAATCGGCTGGCGTGAATTACGCCCAAGGCACCATTTTCAAATTCGACGGACATTGTGGCAGAGTCATTGGCATCCAAAACATATTCACCAATCTTGTCGTCTGGTGCTTTTTTAAAAGTCTTGAGGCGCGCCTGAATAGACGTCGGCATCATACCAATAGCAAAAGTTGTGAAATCAAGAATATGGATGCCGACATCGCCCAAAACACCTTTTGAGCCGTGCTTTTCAGACAAGCGCCACAGCCACATGGGCAGCTTGTCCCAAGCGCCCCAATGATTGCCCACTAACCAGCTTTGACGATAAGACGATTCAACATGACGCACTTCGCCGATCTCGCCCGATGCAATGATGCGCTTGGCAGCTTGCAGGCCAGCCACACCACGATAGGTCAGATTGACCATATTGATCACGCCAAGTTTCACAGCAGTGGTGGCCATTTCATCGGCAAGGGCGAAATTTTCGGCCAAAGGCTTTTCACACAAGACATGTTTTTTGGCAGCGAGAACTTTCATGGTTGTGGGGTGGTGAATGCTGTCGGGCGTCACATTGGTGACGGCATCAAACTCACCCCATTTGATTGCTTCATCGAGTGAACCAAAAGCTTTGCCCGCGTGATTTTCTTTTGAGAATTTTTCAGCGCGTGCCAATTCAATATCGGCACAGCCCACAATTTCTACACGCGGATCAGCGTTGAATGCCTTGCAATGTGCCGCGGCCATGCCGCCCGTGCCGAGCACAAACAGACGTACTATCTTGGTCATTATCTAAAACCTACTTCGCCTGCCGCGTGGAGCGTTGGCCCCTTCACTTCCAATGGGTTTGGTGCCTTGTCGTGGGGCACGTTGGGGGAAGGATGAATGCCAACCCAAGGCTTGGCGGGGTTATAGGCCCAGCGCGTGGCATTCTTGATCACTTTCAGCACCAGTGGATTGTGATAGGCGGTATAGGCTTCATGGCCTGGGCGGAAATAAAACACGTTGCCCGCGCCACGACGGTAAGTTACTCCCGAACGGAACACTTCGCCGCCTTCAAAATGCGAAATCATCACGGTTTCCAAAGGTTCTGGAATCGAGAATGGCTCGCCATACATTTCTTCGTTTTCGATTTCGATCATTTCGGGCAGGCCAGCTGCAATTGGATGATTTGGATTGATGATCCAAACGCGCTCCTTTTCGCCAGCTTCGCGCCATTTCAGCGAACAGGGTGTGCCCATGAGTTTTTTGAAAATCTTTGAATAGTGGCCAGAGTGCAGAACAATCAGCCCCATGCCTTCCCACACGCGTTTGGCCACGCGTTCAACAATTACATCGCTCACATCGCCGTGGGCTGCGTGGCCCCACCATAACAAAACGTCGGTTTCATCAAGACGCTTTTGTGAAAGACCATGCTCTGCATCATCGTCAAGTAGAGCATGACTGACGGAAAAATCCTTATCGCCCTTATAAGCATTCTTCAGTGCGCCATGCATGCCTTCAGGATAAAGGCTGGCCACAAGCTTATTGGTTTGCTCATGGCGGTGCTCGTGCCAGATTAGGGTGCGTATTGTCATCGTCGTGATCCTATTTATTTTGCAACTCGCATGTCGTCTTCACCAAAGCGGTGCACATGCTGGGCGATTGGTTTCAAGTTCAGCTTCTGGCCGGTTTTAAATTCGGTTCGCCCCGGTTGGCGAACCGTTAGCATGCCTGTTGGTGTGGTGACATAGAGAAAACTGTCACTGCCCAAAACTTCCGTATAATCCAAAGTTCCTGCAATATCAGTCTTGGTTGTCGAGAATTCAAAATGTTCGGGACGAACGCCAATGGTTTTAGCTTTAAGTTTTTCGGCTGGTGCACCTGTAATGAAATTCATTTTGGGAGAACCAATGAACCCTGCAACGAAAACGCTATTCGGGTTTTCATAAAGTTCCATCGGTGTTCCCACCTGCATCACGCGGCCTGCTTGCAACACCACAATACGGTCAGCCATGGTCATGGCTTCCACTTGGTCATGGGTTACATAGACCATTGTTGTTTTTGGCAAGTCGCGCTTGAGTTTGGCAATTTCCATGCGCATCTGAACGCGCAATGCTGCATCAAGATTTGAAAGCGGTTCGTCAAACAAAAATACTTTAGCGCCGCGCACGATCGCACGGCCGATGGCCACACGCTGACGCTGACCACCAGAAAGTGCCTTCGGCAGGCGTGTGAGATAGCTGGTGAGTTGAAGCATTTCTCCCACGGCTTCGACCTTGGTTTTAATCTCGGCGCGGCTGAGACCTTGGTTTTCCAAGGCAAAACCGATGTTTTCAAACACGCTCATATGCGGATAAAGCGCATAAGATTGGAACACCATGGCGATGCCACGTTTGGAGGGTGGCACTTCATTGACCACCGCATTATCAATTTCAAGTGTGCCAGAACTCACCTGATCCAAGCCTGAAATTGCACGCAGCAATGTTGACTTGCCGCATCCTGAGGGGCCCACGAAAACGATGAACTCGCCCGACTTAATATCGAGGTTCACGTCTTTCAGAATGTGAACCGTGCCATAAGATTTGTTGAGATTGGTGAGCTTTATATCAGCCATGATTAGCCTCCCTTTACCGAGCCGGCCAGAAGCCCGCGCACGAAATATCTTTGCAGTGAGAAGAATACTGTGAGTGGAACAATGATCGTCACGAAGGCCGACGCTGTGAGAATTTCCCAATTGCCGCCGCGTGAACCTAAGAGCGCATTTAGTTTGCCGGTGAGCACCAGTTGGTCTGGCCCACTGCCTAAGAAAACAATGGCCACGAGCAAATCATTCCAGACCCAGAGGAATTGGAAAATGGCGAATGATGCAAGCGCTGGGAAACACAATGGCAAAACAATACGGCGGAAAATTTTGAAATCATTTGCACCATCGACCTGCGCGGATTCAATTAAATCTTTTGGTAGGCCCGCGATGTAACTGCGCAAGAGATAAATAGCGAATGGCAGACCAAAACCCGTATGCGCTAACCAAATACCGAGATAGGTTTTTGACGGTACGCCCATAAACGTTCCTGCTGCATTATAAAGTTTGAGCAAGGGGATGAGTGACATCTGCAGCGGCACAACCAACAAACCAACAATGATAGCTATAAGAAAGCCTCGGAATGGCAGTTTCATCCACGCCAAGGCATAGGCCGCAAAAGCTGCAATCAAAATGGGAATGATAGTGGCGGGGATTGTGACGGTGAGTGAATTGATGAAAGATCTGCCAATACCTTCGGAGAATAAAACGTTTTGATAATTATCCAACGTGAAACGTGGTGGCTGTGATGACACAAAAAATATTCGACTGCCACGTTCATCTGCAAATTTAGTTGGTGAAGTGAGAGTGTAGGAACCATCAA
>JAYVPZ010000055.1:0-10731 GCA_043757105.1 Aestuariivirga sp.
TGTTGCGCCGTGCCATGGGCAAGAAAATTAAAAAAGAAATGGACGCGCAAAAGGAACGGTTTGTTGAAGGTGCAACTGCCAACAAAGTTGAGCGCGACAATGCCGACGTAATATTTGAATCTGTTGCGAAGTTTGCAGGCTATGGCTTTAACAAATCTCATGCGGCGGGTTATGCCGTAGTGGCCTATCAAACGGCTTACCTCAAAGCCAATTATCCAGTCGAATTTCTCGCAGCGTCGATGTCGTTGGATGCTGGCAACACTGATAAGTTGATGCTGTTCCGCCGCGAAGCGCAGCGTTTGGGTGTGAAGGTTGTGCCGCCGTCGATCAATGCAAGTGGTGTTGATTTTGCGGTGAAGGACGGCACTATTCTCTATTCGCTGGCTGCCTTAAAAAACGTAGGCCAAGGGGCCGTGGCGCAAATTGTAGAATCCAGATTGCAGGGAGGCACATTTAAATCTCTTGGCGATTTTGCAAAACGGGTTGATCCGCGTGCATTGAACAGGCGAGCCATGGAAAGCTTAGTGAAAGCTGGCGCATTCGACGCGTTCAATCCAAATCGCGCTCAGGTGCTCGACGGAATAGACTCGATCATCGGCATTGCTAATCGCACTGCGTCGGAAGAAGCAGCAGGCCAGAATGATATGTTCGGTGCGCTCCAATCCCCCAGCGATGATTTAGTTTTACCTCGCCGCGATGCTTGGCTACCGATGGATAAATTGGCGCAAGAGTTCGAAGCCGTAGGTTTTTATCTTTCGGGTCATCCACTAGATGAATACACAAAACCATTGCAGCGTTTAGGTGTTGAAACCTGGGCTTCGTTCCAAGAAAAAATTATAACCAAAGGTGCCACAGCAGCGAAACTGGCAGGCACTATTACCTATAAACAAGAACGCCGTTCCAAAACCGGAAATAAATTTGCCTTTGTTGGATTTTCTGATCCGACCGGCCAATTTGAAACCATTGTTTTCTCCGACACTTTAAACGCCGTGCGTGATTTGCTCGAACCGGGCAAAGCCGTCATCGCCCGCGTGGAAGCCGATGTCGATGGCGAAGATATTAAGCTCCGGTTGCAGGGGCTCGAAGTTCTCGACAAAGCAGCGGCCGCAATTGTGCAAGGTATTGAGATTTTTGTGCGTGACGCAACGGCGCTTGAGTCTATTGCAAAAAGGTTGGTACCCGGCGGCCGTGCACCGGTGCGCCTTACTTTGCTGCTTGATCAAGGTCGCGAAGTTGAAATTGGCCTTGGCTCAAAATTTGCCATAACTCCGCAAATCAAGGGAGCGATAAAAGCAATTAACGGGGTTTTGGACGTTCAAGACTTATAGCTGTGAAGAGCCTGCGACAGGTGGCAAATTGGTGCGGTCAAGTTGCTTCACGAATTCAACTGCAACACCATGATCCAAATAGCGCACTACGCGACCTCGCATTTTGCCGAGCATCAAATATGTGCCAACGCTGGGCATGACTTCAGTTTTAATAGCAGCGCCTGAGAGCGAAATATCCAGCACTTCGCACGGATAAATTCGGCCATCCGGCAGCGAAATTTGCGATGTTTTTTCAGTGGGCTCATAACGCGCATGACGCCTGCCATCTGGTTGCTCGCCGATTTGGCGTTGTTGCAGCCATTGAATGCGTTGTTGCAAACGCTCTAAACGCGAACCTGTGAGGCTAAAAAATACACTGAAACCACCTTGTACGGGCAAACCTGAAATAGCTTCAACGCGTCCAACCTCTTCAAGATAAGCGACAATTGCCAATCCATTTGCGGGCACGTCTTGTGTGAGAAATGTTGCTCCAGTCGATATGAGGTCCGTGACTTGGCAGGCATGTTCTGACATATCAGGCAGCATAAAGCGCCCGAAAATTATTCCGAGAGAATTGGTACTTTCGACTGAAGTGTTATCGGCGATGTTTAACTCGTTCACATTAGACCTCTGGCTGTTGGCGCCTACTATCTCTCCCGCGACGCCTGGGCCAACGATAAAATGACCCAAACCTTATCTAACGGTGTCAGAGTAAAGGCAGAGTTAACAAAAGGTCAATGTTTGCAGTTGTCTTAAGACAATCCGCCATTGATGACACGAAGCATGGGCGGTGCTTTGCGTCCAACATGTTCCAACATGGCATCACCAATTTCGTGCTCTGTCCAGATCATTCGGGCTGAAACGAGCTCTCGGCGCTTGAGCGGTGCAGCAATAAACGTTTTACCGTTGAGCAACGGAAAAACACCACCAATCAACTGAACTTGCTGAGTTTTTGCGTCGAAGACAGGCAGTGCTACCATTTCAGCTGGCAATGTTGGCGCGCCCTCAAACACAAACCGCATGCGCACGAGGCAAGGCTGTTTGCGTTCCTGTGCAATCGCAAATGATTTCGCCACCACGTTTTTTTCAAAACTATCCCAACCAGCCAAAGCATTTTTGCCAGTCTGGCTGCCATCCATTAAAGCGCAAACTTCCGTGCCAGCCAAACGGTAAGACCACTCTTTAATATTGTGGTTCATCTCTAAAATCACGAGATTGGGCATAATTTCAACAATTTGGCGTAAATCAATGTCGCTACGTTCAGGGCAGGGGCGCTCTGCCCGCAAACCTTCCCAATAACGAAACAGCTTACGGCTGCCCGGATGCAGCATTTGCATTCCAGTTTGAGAAACTTCTGAATTGGTAAACATCGACATCAAGCGAAACTCCAACAAGGCAGGATTTCCTGTCCCATTCGTGAACGTATAGTGCTAGGGTTGCATGAGCCGTGCCAGCCGGAGAGCGATGTGACAGACCAACCTGAAATCAATACCGATAAAGAAATTCCAGCTCAAAAGACTGAGAAGTTAATCAATTTACCGACTGTGGTGTTGGTGGTTATTGGCGTTTTGGCGGCCATCCATCTTGGGTTGCAATTTATTAAACCCGTTGATCGAACATGGGTGGAATTTGCATTTGCATTTAATCCGGCACGTTTTGGGGCAACGCCGTTCCCTCAAATTTCAGGTTCGGCTTATTGGAGCATGTTGACCTATGGGTTTTTGCACTCAGATTGGATTCATCTCGCGTCCAACTCACTTTGGCTGGCGATTTTTTCAAAACCTGTGGCCACGTGGCTTGGTACTTGGCGATATCTCGTCATACTCGTTTCATCCGTAATCGCGGGCGCGGTTGCGGGGCTGATCGTGCATTGGGGGCAAAATCTTGCAATGATTGGGGCGTCGGCTGGTGTTTCTGGAATTTTGGCTGCAGCTATCCCAGTTATGTATGGCACGACAGACCGAAAACACAGAGAGCCAGAAGGATTGTTCTATCGCTTTCGCCCTTTGACATTGCGAGAGATGTTTACAAACCAGCGGGCTTTAACTTTTACAATCATGTGGCTGGGACTCACCATGATTACGGCCACCAGCCAATACATGACAGGAACTGCGTTTCTGGAGGAACGCGTCATAGCGTGGGAAGCGCATCTGGGTGGCTTCGTGATGGGTTTGATTGCCTTCTATATCTTGAATCGCAAAACCATATCGCCGCAATTTTAAATGTGTTAGCCTTTCCCCAAACTGTGGGAGGACTTCATGAGCGTATCACATATCCTAAAGTCTAAAGGCCGTGACGTAATCACCGCGAAAGCCCAAGATCATTTGCGCGACATTGCTCAAACCTTGTCGTCAAAACGCATCGGCGCAATCGTAATCATATCCGCAAGTGGTAAGATTGAAGGCATCGTTTCGGAGCGCGATGTGGTGCGCTGCCTTGCCGCAGAAGGGGCACACGCTCTCGAAGTGCCTGTTTCAAAAATCATGAGCAAGGGTGTCAAGACCTGCAACGAAAGCGACAGTGAGACTGAGCTTATGGCGCTTATGACCGAAAACCGTATTCGTCATTTGCCGGTGGTTGATCACGGCAAGTTGGTCGGTATGATCTCGATTGGTGATGTTGTAAAATTCAGGATCGAGGCAATTGAGCGCGAGGCCGCAGAAATGAAAGCTTATATCGCGGGTGCTGCTTAGTCTTTGAAAACCAGCTTGTCGTTTTCAACGACCCGGTAGAAACAACTGCGCCGCCCAGTGTGGCAGGCATTGCCTGTACCTTGTGGCTTAACTTTCACCATTAGAACATCTTGGTCACAATCAACGCGCATTTCCACGACCTCAAAAGTCTCGCCCGACGTTTCGCCTTTTTTCCAAAGCTTTGCACGGGACCGACTATAAAAATGCACAATTCCTGTGCGCTGCGTTTCGGAAAACGCTTCCGCGTTCATATAAGCGAACATGAGAACAGCATTGTCGGATTGATCAACGATTATAGCCGGAATAAGACCTTGCACATCAAAGCGCAGGCGTAATTCTAAAGTCTCATCATTTGAACTCGACATTTGTTAGATCGTGAATTCCCGTTGCGGAGCGCGCACCATATCCATAAAACGCGCTTGTAGCACAGGGTTTGTTTTAAATTCACCATTGAACTGCGTTGTCAAAGTCGCAACACCATGTTTCTGAACACCGCGCATCGACATGCAAGTGTGAATTGCCTCAACAAACACAGCAACGCCGCGGGCGCCAAGCCCTTCAAATACCGCATTGGCAATTTGAGCTGTCATGGTTTCTTGAGTCTGCAAACGACGTGCATAGATTTCAACAACGCGAGCCAGTTTCGAAATTCCCACAACGCCGCCATTTGGTAGATAGGCCACATGCACGCGCCCAAAGAACGGTGCCATGTGATGTTCGCAGTGCGACGTGAAACTAATGTCGCGCAGCATAACCATGTCGTCATAACCACCAACTTCATCGAACACACGGTCCAGCACATCAGCCGGATCTTGGGAGTAGCCAGAATAATATTCTTTAAACGCTTTGGTCACGCGCTTTGGCGTTTCCAACAAACCTTCACGGTTTGGATTATCACCAGCCCAAGCCAGTAAAACGCGAACGGCGTTTTCGGCTTCATCTTGGGTAGGTGTTGGGACAGGCTTTAAAACTTGCTTCGGATACACTTTGACATCCATGGGGCGAACTCACTTTTCTAGGGTTTGCACATTACCGTCACATTTACGTAACTACTACGCGAGTGGATTGTATAAAATTCCACCCCTTCCAATTTCGTCGGCGTCATATCATATTGCAGTTATACCGACAGGCACGGATATGGACATGATCAACGAAATTTACAACCGAAAGATTTTAGAGTTTGCGGCAGACATTCCATTGTTGCAGCGATTGGAACATCCAGATGCAACGGTTGTAGCGCATTCAAGGCTTTGTGGATCGAAAGTAACGGTTGATGTAGCAATGAAACACGGTGTTGTTTCGGAATTTGGGCAAGACGTAAAAGCTTGCGCATTAGGTCAAGCATCATCTTCAATCATGGGTCGTCATGTTCTCGGTTCAACACCACATGAGCTGCGCGCATTGCGTGACCAGATGTATAAAATGCTCAAAGAAAATGGTGATGCACCAACAGGCAAATGGGCGGATTTAGAAGCGTTGACACCAGTGCGCGACTACAAGGCGCGGCATGCTTCAACGTTGTTGACCTTCGATGCTGTGGTCGACGCCGTGAATCAAATTGAAAAGGTGTCGGCATGACCAAAACGGTTCTCAAAATTTCTGATCTGAATGTGCGCACAGGGTCTGGTTATCCTGAACCCTACAACAAAGAAGTTAAGGGCCGCAGCAATGCAGCTTTGGGCAATGCGTTCGGTCTCACGCAGTTTGGCGTGAACATCACGACCCTCGAACCGGGTGCTTGGTCATCACAGCGTCATTGGCATTTGAATGAAGACGAATTGGTTTATGCAATTGAAGGCGAAATGGTGATTGTGGACGACACTGGCCGCCATCCTTTTAAGCCCGGCCAATGCGCAGGTTGGAAAGCTAATACGCCGAATGCCCATTACATAACGAACGAAGGCAACAAACCTGCTAAGTTCTTAATCATCGGAACCCGAGCGCTCGTCGAAGAAGCCAACTATCCCGACATTGACATGAAATATCGCCGCGACGAAAACGGACCGCGATTCATGAAGAAGGATGGGGGGCCGTTTTGACATCAAACGTGGTGGCCAAAACCCGATAGCCCAAGCCACAGCCAATGAGAGCAACGAGCAAAGGCCAGAAATAGCTGAAACCGAAATGAATAAGTGCTGCTGAAATTAAACAGCTGACCGCCGTGCCCAAATCCCATCCGCCTTCAGCAACAACATGATAGCGCAATGGACAGGGCGATTGTCGAGCCAAATTGTAAATCCGAGCATTTGTCGCTGTACCATAGATCGGCCACGCCACGACGGCAACGATGTTTGCAAGCACAGCAGTCCAAACCAAAGGGTAACCAAATGCGCGGGCCAGAATAGCAATTGCTAAGGCGGCAAAGCCAATTTGCAAAGCGCGTTTACCACCGCCAAGATCAACCATTTTGCCAATAAATAGCGCCATCATTGCACCAACTAAACCAGCCAAAGATAATGCGCCGCCAAAGCCCGCATAGCTGCTTCCCAAAGTGATGAAGAGTGCTATCAACCAAGTGAAATGAAATGATCCAGCGCGCAAACCGTCAGCAAACAATATCTTAATCGCCATGACGCGTGTTTCACGCGGAATAATTGCGATTTGTTTGACGCGCAAATTGGGTGTGAACAGCAAAGGAATGGCCGAACACGCCATGGCGACACCCACAACACCAAAAGCTACGAGCGGATTGAAATAGGTGAGCAAGGCGGCAGTAACGATTGGTGCTATAATACTCATCAACATGCCGATAAATTCGACCGCGCTGGATTGAGTACCACGATGTTCATTGTCGCCGATTAAGGCAACATAGCTATGATAAGTTGTCCAATAGAAACTGCTGCTAATGGCCCAAATAGTGAGGTAGGCGACAAGCTTCCAATCCGCGCTATTGATTTGTGATAAGATGGGATAGGTTGACGCCTCGAGCAATATACCAAATACTAAAGTATTTCGAAGGCCAAAACGCTTAGCAACTGGCAAGACGGCATTTCGGAAAACTACTCTGCTGCCAAACAGACAACCGATTGCAAACAATACAACTGGTGCAGAAATGCCTGCCTTAAGCAAATACACAAACGCAAACGCTTCCCCGCCATAGCCAGCAAAAGACTGCAATGCCCCATGCGCATAGATATAATTGAACATACGGTTCTTGAAGAAAGCCATGTGGGCTGCACTAGCGGTTTTTAACCGAACCGCCAATCCGTAAAGACGGAGCGCTTGACAGGGCAAGGGCGCTCATCTATCCAGCCGATTAGTAAATGTGCGGAAGTAGCTCAGTTGGTTAGAGCGTCGCCCTGTCACGGCGAAGGTCGCGGGTTCGAGCCCCGTCTTTCGCGCCATTTATTGTCACAAAAAAGGCCGCTCTTTGATCGAGCGGCCTTTGTTTTTATCAGCCCGTAACTTGTTGGATCGCCGTCATTAAGCCAAGTTCTGGATTGGCGGCACATTTTTCGCCAATTAAGGCGCTGTTGGCTTCAAGCGCCGCAAGATCAATCGTGGTGTCTTCGGCCTTGCCGCCATAATATCCGTGCAGCCAGATCAACAAATAACTCGCTTCATCCTTCGTCATTTTCATCATTTCCGAACACTTAATCGTTGACATATCGATCACTTCCGCACGGGCCGAAACACCGCCAAAAAATGTCAAAATGGCAACCGCCGCAATAATTCTTTTCATCCAATAACTCCTCAAATTTCTTGCCCCACAGTCATTGCTGTTTAACGCGATTTAGAAATTATGCAAAGCGTCATGTAGCTTGATTGATACGTCCATTTTCAGATCGATCAGCGGCTGCGACACATTGTTTGTAAGCCTTGCGAAGCGTGTTGCACTGCGCTACGAACGCCCTCAATATGATTTGGGGCGGCTATCACTCTGCCTTGTTTTAATTGAGGGGCGTTATGCAAGACTTGCTGCAAAGCTATTTGCCAATTGTGATTTTTATGGGTGTGGCTGCGGCAATATCTTTGCTGTTGATGGTCACGCCGATCCTGATCGCTTACAAAAATCCGACGCCAGAAAAAATGTCGGCTTACGAATGTGGCTTTGATGCCTTTGATGATGCACGCATGAAATTCGACGTGCGGTTTTATCTCGTCTCAATTTTGTTTATCATTTTCGATCTGGAAGTGGCCTTCCTGTTTCCATGGGCCATAAGCCTCGGAAAAATTGGGCTTTTTGGCTTTTGGTCGATGATCGTGTTTCTGGGTGTTCTCACCATCGGATTTATTTATGAGTGGCGCAAAGGAGCTTTGGAATGGGATTGATCGAAGCGGCCAAAGCCGACACAAGAGCTTATTTCACTGATATCAATGCTGAGCTGGCCGACAAGGGCTTCCTCGTAACGTCAACCGATGACTTGATCAACTGGGCCCGCACGGGTTCCTTAATGTGGATGACTTTCGGTTTGGCCTGTTGCGCTGTTGAAATGATGCACACGTCAATGCCGCGTTATGACGTGGAACGATTCGGTTTTGCACCGCGCGCGTCACCCCGCCAATCAGACGTTATGATTGTGGCTGGCACGCTGACCAATAAAATGGCTCCTGCATTACGTAAAGTTTATGATCAGATGCCAGAGCCGCGTTATGTGATTTCAATGGGCTCCTGCGCCAATGGCGGCGGCTATTACCATTATTCATATTCTGTGGTGCGTGGCTGTGACCGCATTGTGCCTGTTGATATTTATATTCCAGGCTGCCCACCCACCGCCGAGGCTTTGCTTTACGGCATTTTGATGCTGCAAAAGAAAATCCGCCGCACCGGAACGATTGAACGCTGATGATGAACCTCGCTGAGTTAGGCACTTATATTTCGGCTAAGTTGAATGTGACCCACGAGATCACATTCGGCGAACTCACACTTCATGCTGAAGCAGAATCAATCAATGACGTGCTGACTTTTTTGCGTGACGATGCCGAATGCAAATTCGTGTGCTTTATTGATATTTGCGGCGCTGATTATCCAACCCGCGAAATGCGCTTTGACGTGGTTTATCATCTGCTCAGCCCTTATAAAAACAGCCGCATCCGCGTGAAGGTGCAAGCTGACGACGAAACCCAAGTGCCGTCGGCAATTTCAGTGTTTCCGGCTGCCAATTGGTATGAGCGCGAAACGTTCGACCTCTACGGCATCCTGTTTTCCGGCCACCCTGATCTGCGCCGTATCTTGACTGATTACGGCTTCTCCGGCCATCCGCTGCGCAAAGATTTCCCTGTCACCGGCCATGTTGAAGTGCGCTATGACGATGAAGCAAAGCGCGTGGTTTATGAGCCTGTGAAACTGGTTCAGGAAATGCGGCAGTTTGATTATTTATCGCCTTGGGAGGGGACGGAATACGTTCTGCCCGGTGATGAGAAGGCGAAGAGTTAAGAAGCGAATAGTGAGTAGCGAATAGCGAATAGCGAATAGGGAAAGATGGTTAGTGGGAACGGAGATAAAGTCTTACAGGGACTTGCTGGTTTGGCAGCAGGCCATGGATTTGGCTGTGTCGAGTTACAAGTTAAGCAAGAAGTTTCCCAAAGAAGATTTATTCGGATTAACAAGTCAACTTCGTCGTTCATCGGCCTCTGTCGCAGCCAATATTGCCGAAGGTCACGGGCGAGAAAGTTCTGCGACCTTTATCCAGTATTTGCGAATCTCGCAGGGCTCACTCAAAGAAACGGAAACACATTTAATTCTGGCTGGTCGCTTGGAACTCGGCAACAAGCAGGAACTCAAGGACGCACTCGCTTCATGCGACGATATTGGCAAAATGCTTCGCTCACTCATTCGAGCGATTCAGGACAAAAAATGACTTCCCTATTCGCTACTCACTATTCGCTATTCGCCTCTTTGGAGTTTATCCAATGACCGAACATTCCACCCGCGACTTCTCGATTAACTTCGGCCCGCAGCATCCGGCGGCGCATGGTGTTTTGCGTTTGATTCTGGATCTTGATGGTGAAGTTGTCACCCGTGTCGATCCTCATATCGGCCTTTTGCACCGCGGCACTGAAAAGCTGATTGAGCAGAAAACCTATTTGCAAGCCGTGCCATATTTTGACCGCCTCGACTATGTGGCGCCGATGAACCAAGAGCATGCCTATGCTTTGGCAGTTGAAAAATTGCTTGGAATAACAGTGCCTAAGCGCGGGCAGCTCATCCGGATTCTTTACTCTGAAATCGGTCGCATCCTGTCCCATATGCTCAACATCACCACGCAAGCCATGGACGTGGGCGCGTTAACGCCGCCTGTCTGGGGCTTTGAAGAGCGCGAAAAACTGATGGTGTTTTATGAGCGCGCATCGGGCAGCCGCATGCACGCGGCCTATATTCGCCCCGGTGGTGTGCACCAAGATTTGCCGCAAAAGCTGATCGACGACATCGGTCATTTTTGTGACACACATCCGGCCCGCCTGAACGACATTGAAACACTGCTGACCGAAAACCGCATCTTCAAACAGCGCAATGTTGATATCGGCGTTGTGTCGCTTGAAGACTGCTTCAAATGGGGTTTCTCGGGCGTCATGGTGCGGGGTAGCGGTGCTGCGTGGGATTTGCGCAAGAGCCAGCCCTATGAATGCTATTCCGAAATGGAATTCGATATTCCGGTTGGCAAGAATGGCGATAATTATGATCGCTATCTCATCCGCGTTTTAGAAATGCACCAATCGGTGCGGATCATGAAGCAATGCGTGAACATGCTTTCGAGCAGTGCAGGGCAGGGGCCAATCTCGTCAACCGA
>JAYVPZ010000056.1:0-10693 GCA_043757105.1 Aestuariivirga sp.
GTTCAGTCCCGACATTTGATGGTGTGATATTGTCACCTGAATGGAGGGAAGCATTATGGGACAGATTTTACACGGCAGCGCCACGACGACAGAGGCGGTCTGTAGAGCAAGCAAAATAGTCAAGAGAGCCTGAGAGTGCTGGCCGGGCGCTACAGCATCAATCCGAAGACGGTGGCCAGCGTGGACTGTTCTAACTGGTAGCTCTCGCAGGCGGTTCATTGTCTTGATGTAATCTTGGATGTTTGAGTGATGCAAGCTATCCAAGAGCGGGCCGTCATAGATTGCATCTCCTGAGAAAAGCGTCTCAGTGTTTTTCTCCCACAAGCCTATGCCGCCGGGGGAGTGGCCGGGCAGATGCATCACTTCAAATACTCTATCGCCCAAATCAATAAGATCACCGTCATCAACAACGCGGCCAATTTTGGCGGGCTTGATAGCGAAACTCTGCACATTGAAATCTGATTCAGGGAGCGCGGTGAGCATGGGGCCGCTGATGTCATATCCATCAATCGGGGGAATGCGAAGAGTGCCTATATCTTCAGGATCAAACTCTGGTCCAGCGAGTGTGAACTCTCTGGAGGGGTGGCTAAGTCCCGCTGCTTCGAGGCGGTGAACGATGCAGTCATCGAACTCATGATGATTGCCGATATGATCTATATGGGCATGGGTAGAGACTGCGCTTATGGGCTTGTCTAAAATATCCTTTGCAAATTCGCGCAGGCTAACAACTCCCATGCCTGTATCAACAATCAAATCACGGTCGCGCCCCCTGATGTGCCAAATGTTACAGCGCAACAGAGGCACGACATGCGGCTCCCATATCAGCGTGACATCATCATCAAGTTTCCGTTGCTCAAACCAGTGATCTGCAATTTGTAGCATAGTTAGATTAAGCTACAGCTTTGGTGGAAGACTTTGCAAGCCACCAATTGAGCACCGCAGACACGGTCATTCCGGCGATGATGCAATGTAACCATTCATGTCCCAACCTTGATAGACGCCGCCTTGGTCGACCAATACATAGGCTCCCTGATAGCGTTCATTGCGCAACCAGCTATCAACCAAGCAAACCGCCCATCACAGCGCTATTCAACTGACCATCAAAGACAAGAAGGCTACAAAAATAGTGGTGAAATTCTGAAAGAAAATTGCATAAGCCGACATGGCCGTTGCAACAACCGCGTCGATGAGAATAGCAAGGGGTAGCGACATTTTCCAATTCATTGCGAGCAGGGACATGCCCGAACTTGCTGAGCCCAGCCGCTATGAAATGGAACCGCTGTCGCTAAGCGGAACATCGGCAAAGAAACCGCTACTTGTTTATGGGTTGAATTGATAGGAAGCTTAAAAAAGCACTCAAGCAAAAAGCGTTGGTCAAGGATGAGTGCTGCGATTGAAACTATTTGTTTTTGCGAGAGAGAATTAAATTGAAACAACTGCTGCACGTCGACCTTCGTTTGCTGATGATCCTTCGCACGATTGTTGAATGCAAAGGCCTAGCTAGTGCGCAAAATGTTTTGAACATGAGCCAATCGAGTGTGTCTGCAAGTTTGAATGAACTCGAAGAACGATTGGGTTTACGGTTATGCAATCGCGGGCGTTCTGGCTTTGCACTGACCGAAGCGGGTCGTATTGTTTATGAAGCTTCTCATGAATTGTTTGATTCAGTAAATCGTTTTAGCGCAAGTACCAATGCAATTTCAAATGCAACACGTGGGACATTGCGCATCGGAACGGTTGATGCCATCGTAACGAACCCGCAATTACCGCTTTCTGATTCACTGCGGCGATTTAAGAAAATTACCAAGAATGTTCTTGTGGATTTTCTAAATGCTGGCCCAGAGGAACTCGAAGCCCAAGTGCTTCAAGGCAAACGCGATATTGTAATTGGCCCATATACGGAACGTTATGCCAATCTTTCTTATGTTCCTTTGTTTCATGAACAGCAGTCACTTTATCTTTCGCGGCATCATAGATTATTTAATCCAAAAGGTTCAACGGTAAGCCGTGAAGCACTCAAAGGTCATGCCTTTGTGTCAAGGCGGTATTTGCACAGTTCAGACTTGCTAAGGGTAGGACAGTCTGATCCGCAGGCAATTGTTGATACGATGGAAGCGCAATTAATACTGATCCAAAGTGGTGAATATTTTGGGTATCTGCCGGAGCATTATGCGCAGTCTTGGGTGGCAAAAGGCGAATTGCAAGCTCTTGATACTGAAGCTTTCAGTTATAATTCTCACTTCTTCGCGGTTTACATCACTCAGCGCATTCCCAATCAACTGATTAAAAAATTTATGGGTGTTCTGCTGGAGGATTGTGCTGCACAAGCCACAAGATAACAGTTGTCTAAAAATAATACTCCCGATTTTCCGATTTGTACTGCGGGACTTAACGATTTTTCTTCGTCGTGAAATGAAAGACTGTTGTTGTAACGCAATGTTGCAACAAATAGGTTTTCAAATATGCTTGATAAGCGCAAATTCTACATCAATGGCGAATGGGTTGCTCCGACGGCACCACACGATCTGGAGGTGCTTAATCCAGCAAC
This sequence comes from Aestuariivirga sp., assembly GCA_043757105.1. Classification (GTDB taxonomy): domain Bacteria; phylum Pseudomonadota; class Alphaproteobacteria; order Rhizobiales; family Aestuariivirgaceae; genus Aestuariivirga. The sequence goes on from JAYVPZ010000056.1 coordinate 2,549, forward strand.
AGAAAAACCAGTCGCTGTCATCTCAATGGGCACGTCAAAAGACATTGATAAAGCAGTTATCGCGGCTCGGATTGCGTTTACAACATACAGTCAAACAAGTGTGCTGACGCGTTTGGCAATGCTGGAGAAATTACTAGAAATTTACAAGCGCCGTTATGACGAGATGGTCAGCGTCATTACGCTCGAACTCGGCGCACCCACCACCATGTGCCGCGAGCAGCAGGCCGATGTTGGGGTAGGGCATTTACAGGGTTTCATCGATGCCTTGAAAGAGCTGCACATGCGCGAAGTTCTGCCAAATGGCGACACGCTTTTGCGCGAACCCATTGGTGTTTGCGGTCTGATAACACCGTGGAATTGGCCGATCAATCAAGTTGCATTGAAAGTGGTTCCTGCTTTGGCCACGGGTTGCACTTGCATCCTAAAGCCCAGCGAATTCACCCCGCTCAGCGCCATGCTTTATGCTGAGATGATACACGAGGCTGGATTTCCGGCTGGTGTCTTTAATCTCGTCAATGGTGATGGTTCGGTGGGCGCTGCACTGTCCACACATAAGGGCGTGGACATGATGTCATTCACAGGGTCGACCCGCGCTGGAATTGCGGTGAGTAAGGATTCTGCTGATACTGTGAAGCGTGTGACGCTTGAACTCGGTGGCAAATCACCAAACATTATTTTTGAAGATGCTGATCTTGAAGACCGTGTTACCGGAAGTGTGTTGGAATGTTTCAATAACTCTGGTCAGTCTTGCGATGCGCCAACACGGTTGCTGATTCAGAAATCGGTCTATAACAAGGCTCTGGAAATTGCCAAGCGTGTGGGCGAGGCAGCAACGGTGGGCGACCCGACACAAGAGGGCGGGCACATCGGGCCATTGGTAAGCCATGTCCAATATGGTCGTGTGCAGGCTCTGATTGAAGCAGGTATTGCCGAAGGTGCGACTGTTCTGGTCGGTGGAGCTGGCAAGCCAAAAGGATTTGAAACTGGATATTATACACGTCCCACAATTTTTGCAGGTGTGAACAATCAAATGCGGATCGCCCGCGAAGAAGTGTTTGGCCCGGTGCTTGCCATCATTCCGTTTGAAACTGAAGAAGATGCAATCAGTATCGCCAACGATACGGCCTATGGCTTAGCGGCCTATGTGCAAACCAGCGATCCGGTTCGTGCAGAACGCGTGGCCGCGCGTCTCAAAGCTGGCATGATTCACATCAATGGTGCGCCACATCGTTATGGCAGTCCGTTTGGTGGTTACAAGCAATCAGGTAATGGGCGCGAAGGCGGTCGTTTTGGACTTGAAGATTTTCTGGAAGCAAAAACCATTCACCGCGCGTGATAGAAACAATCCATACATCAGAAATTCCGAACTATGCCCCTGATTTTCCCAGTTTTGTGAAGTTCAAAAGCGAGGAAGTATCGGCTCTAGGCGACAGGTGTTGAATGAACAATTACGATTCAGGACGGTTGAATTTACCCTTTGTGGGGATTTGCAGCTTTGGCAAAAGCCCGATCTGTTTGGATTGGGACAAGATCGATGCCAACGTTGCCGTGATGGGTGCACCCCTTGATATGGGCACGCAATTCAGGGCGGGTGCAAGGTTTGGCCCGCGCGCCATTCGTGAAGCCTCGACACTGTTTTCATTTGGTCATGGTGGTTCCTACGATCATGAAGATGACGTCATCTACATGACCGCTGATAAAGTGAAGATGGTCGATATTGGTGATGCTGATATTGTTCATACTGATCAAGCGAAAAGTCTGGCCAATGTTGAGTTTGGTGTTCGCAAAATTTTGGCAGCGGGGGCCATGCCAGTGGTGCTGGGCGGTGATCATTCTGTGAATATCGCCTGCATCAACGCATTTTCGGAACAAGAGCCAATCCATATTGTTCAGCTTGATGCACATCTTGATTTCGTTGATGAACGACATGGCGTGCGCAATGGCCACGGCAGCCCAATGCGCCGCGCTGCTGATAAATCTTACGTAACGGGCCTATCGCAAATTGGAATTCGCAATGTGTCGTCAACGGCGCGTGACGGTTATGAAACAGCCCGCGCAATGGGATCAGATATCCTATCGGTTCGGCAATTTCGCAAATTAGGCGTGGATGGTGTTCTTGAGCGCATCCCAAAGGGCAAACGCTATTATTTGACCATCGATATTGATGGCTTTGACCCATCGATCGCGGCTGGTACGGGCACACCGAGCCACGGCGGGTTTCTTTACTATGAAGGGCTTGAATTCATCGCTGGCCTTGCCAAGCGCGGGACAATTGTGGGTGTCGATCTTGTCGAGGTAGCACCCGATTATGATCACACTGGATCAACAGCAATCTTAGCAGCTCAATTATTACTCAACGCTATAGGACGAATATTTAACGCGCGAAGCTGAGGCCAACAGAGCCGCAGAGTGCGCAAAACAGGAGGACGTGCCGTGATTAAGAAAACCGTTGCAGCTTTTGCCTTAAGTCTTTTGATGAGTGCGTCCAGTTTTGCGGGCACACTTAAGGTGGGCCATTCAACATGGGTGGGTTACGGCCCATTCTATATCGCCTTGCAAAAAGGCTTCTTCAAAGAAGAAGGCGTTGATGTTGAGTTCGTGATTATGGAAGACACCGCCATCAAAATTGGCGCATTGTTCGCAAATCAGATTGATATTGCAGCGTCAACGTCGGATGAATTTCCAAGCTATTTGAAACCCGGTAAAACGGTTCGTTATTTTATGGCAGTCGATTACAGCAACGGTGGTGATGGTATTGTTGCCAACAAATCGATTAAAACAGTCGCCGACCTCAAGGGTAAAAAAATTGCATTTGAGCAGGGCACAATTTCACAATACTTTTTGAATGTTGTTCTCAAGAAAGCGGGCCTGACTCAGGCTAATGTCGAGCCAGTCAACATGACAGCCAGCGATTCTGGTACGGCATTTGTGGCCGGTCAAGTTGATGCAGCCGTTACTTGGGAACCTGCATTAAGCATGGGTGCTAACTCGCCAAATGGCCATATCTTAGCGTCCAGCAAAGAATTACCCGGTGTGATCGTTGACGTTCTTGCTGTCACGGGGGAGACCGCAAAGGCCAAGGAAGCCGACCTCAAAGGCTTTGCGCGAGCTTGGTACAAAGCGCTCGATTACCTCGCAAAAAACCCAGATGAAAGCTATGCGATGATGGCCAAAGGTGTGGGTGGTTGGATTGAAAAACCAGAGGACTTCAAAGCGGCGGCAACTGGAATTCAGTATCTCGACAAAGCTGCAAATGCTGGTCTCTTTGGTAAAGAGGGTGCTGACGGAACACTTTTCCAGACTGTGAATGATGCCATTGAAATTTGGAAAGGCTTCCAGAAAGTTCAAGTTGATGTGACGCCGAAAGACCTCATCGATCAATCGATGTATGGCGGCTAAGTTTTGAATGTCTTACCTGCGTAATATTTCCGAATCTTGGTTCACACCGCGGGCTGATTTGCCCGTGGGTGTGGGCTTTATGGCGAGCGCTTGTGGCGTTGGTGTAATTCTGCTTCTTTGGATGCTGCTGTCTTACGGTGGTTTGGCCGATCCAACTTTCTTCCCGAGTCCTACTTCAGTGATCGAAGCGTTTTGGAAAACGCTCATGGATGGTCGCTTGGCCAAGCACATCTGGGCCAGTCTTGTTGTGATCAATATTGGTTTTTTACTGTCGTCGCTTGCGGCTGTTCCACTTGGCCTGATGATGGGAACATTCAAAATTGTTCAAGCCGCATTTGAACCTATCATCAATTTTATTCGTTATCTGCCAGTCACAGCCATGATCCCTCTACTCATTCTCTGGGTGGGGATTGGCATAGAACAAAAAATTACCGTGATTGTGATTGGTACGTTCTTCCAACAGGTCGTGATGGTCATCGATATCGTCAACCGTGTTCCCAATGAATTGTTGAACGCCGCTTATACGCTTGGCGCAACACGTCGCCAGATTTTGATGCGTGTTTTAGTGCCCGCCATGTTGCCCGGCATCATGGATATGCTGCGTGTCACCATGGGCTGGGCTTGGACATATTTAGTTGTTGCCGAACTGGTAGGATCATCGGCAGGCCTTGGTTATTTGAGCATGCAAGCCATGCGCGGCCTTCATGCAGATGTGATCTTCGTGGCTATTCTTGTGATCGGTGGACTTGGCATTATTACTGATCAAATTTTTCGCATCGCAAAGCGTGTTTTGCTGCCATGGTCCGAGGTTCGCTCATAGATCATGGGAACAGTAACTGTTGAAAATTTGAAACTCGAATTTGGTGTGCCGGGTAAATCCGTGGTCGCACTCGATAATGTGAGTTTGTTTGTGCCTGACAAACAATTTGCGGTCATCGTCGGCCCGTCTGGCTGCGGTAAGTCGAGCCTACTCGATATTGTTGCAGGTTTAAGAAAAGCCTCTGCTGGAAAATGTTTGGTGGATGGCGAAAATGTAACGAAACCCGGTCGTCAGCGCGGCATGGTTTTTCAAAATTATTCTTTGTTTCCTTGGCTGACCGTTCAGAAGAACGTGGAGTTTGGTTTGAGTCTCCGAAATGTTCCTCCGAAAGAAAGAAGCGACACTGCAAAATTTTATATTGATGCCGTTGGCCTTTCTGGTTTCGAGAATAGTTTCGCCAGCCAGCTTTCGGGTGGCATGAAACAGCGCGTGGCAATTGCTAGGGCCATGGCAAACGATCCCGAAGTTTTGTTGATGGATGAACCGTTTGGCGCATTGGACAGCCAAACACGCACAGTGATGCAGCAGCTTCTGCTCAAAGTTTGGGAAAAAGACAGCTAGACGGTGATCTTCGTAACACATGATATTGAGGAAGCATTATTTTTGGGTGATGTCATTTACGTGATGTCAGCGAGGCCGGGGCGCTTCATTGATAAAATCACCGTGCCACTGCCAAGGCCGCGCAATTATGAACTGTTTTCAACGCCAGAGTTTCTAAAACTAAAGGGCCGCATCCACGAAACGCTTCATCCTGAAGTGGCGCATTCTTGAAAATGATACATCTGAATTTCTGGCGCATGCACCAAAAACCAGCGCTTTTTTTCTAAGCCATTCCTGCCAATTTTGATCCATAAATCCTCAAGGAGAAATACAATGTCCGAAGTCCTCACCATGGCAAACCAAACAACCGGTGCCACATCGAAGAAGAAAGTTTTTCAAATCTATCCTGATGGTCCTCCGGGCGAAGGCCTGAAGCCTATCAATGTGATGGATTTGACAAAGATCGTTGCAGGCACCGCCAAGGAAATTGGAACTTTTGACTATATCGATGCAACGCGCCAGTTTACCGTTGGAATTTGGGAAACGCCGCCTTGCACCGAGTATATTCCATTTTATCCTTGCGACGAATTTTGTTATCTAATCACTGGCGGAATAAAACTGACCCAAACTGACGGAACAGAAAATTACTATGAAGCTGGCCAAGGCTTCATGGTGCTGCGCGGAACGCAGTGTCATTATGAGATGATTGGCGTGACTAAGAAGTTCTCAGTCATGTTCGAAAACAAACTGCACGTATAGTCAGGCAAACTCCATGAACCCCAAGGTCATCATAACCTGCGCCATTACTGGTGCTGGCGATACGGTCGGCAAGCACCCGGCAATTCCGGTTACACCAGAGCAGATAGCCAATTCAGCTCTTGAAGCGGCAACTGCGGGCGCAGCCGTAGTTCATTGTCATGTACGCGATCCCAAAACGGGCAAAAGTTCGCGGGCCGTATCACTCTACCGCGAAGTGATGGAGCGCATTCGCGCCAAGAACAAAGATGTGATCATTAACTTGACCGCAGGGATGGGCAGTGATTTGACAGTTGGGGAAGGCGAGATCCCGATGAATTTTGATTTGGCAAACACTGATCTTGTTGGCCCGCTCGAACGCCTTCTACACGTGGCCGAACTCCGTCCCGAAATTTGCACGTTGGATTGTGGCACATTGAATTTTAGTGATGGCAATATGCTTCTGGTGCAAACCCCATCGCAACTTCGAGAGCAGGCGCGGTTGATTCAGTCTTATGGTGTAAAGCCAGAGTTGGAATGTTTTGACTCCGGAAATCTGTGGTTCGCCAGCCAACTTTTTAAAGAAGGTTTGATCACTGGCGCGCCGCTCTTTCAACTCTGCCTTGGAATAAAATGGGGTGCGCCTTACGACTCCGAAACAATGATGTATCAAAAAGCACAATTGCCGAAAGACGCAATTTGGGCGGCCTTTGGCATTGGTCGAAACGAATTCCCCGCTGTTGCCCAAGCTGTTTTGCTGGGCGGTCATGTGCGCGTTGGTCTTGAAGATAATCTTTGGCTTGAGCCTGGAGTCTATGCATCGAATGCAACGCTGGTTGAAAAAGCAGTGAAAATTATCAGGTTGTTGGGAGCAGATATCGCGTCGCCCGCAGACGCGCGGAAAATACTCTCGCTCTAAATTCTATTGTCGAGCTATAAATAATGCGGGCTATCGCTCAGTTTAAGTGTGATATGCTGCTGCAATGGCAAAGAAAATTATTGTTGTTGGAGCTGGGATCATTGGGGCTTCGCTGGCTTATCATCTGGCGGCGAAAGGTGCTGATGTTACGGTGCTTGATGCAAATGCGGTTGTCGGGGGGGTGGCAACGCGGAATTCTTGGGCTTGGATTAATGCCAGTTGGGGGCATCCTGAACACTATGTGAAATTGCGAATGGATGCGATGGAGATGTGGAAACCGCTTGCGGAAGTGCATCCGAAGTTGGTGGTGAATTGGTGTGGTGGATTGCTTTGGGATTTAGAAGAACAGGCATTACTAGACTACGTGAAGCAACATTCAGGTTTTGGATATGAGGTTCGGACTGTTGACCGCGATGAAGCACAGAGGATTGAGCCACACCTGCGGAACCCGCCTGCGCTTGCTGCTTTTGCAATGGGTGAGGGGATGATTGAGCCAATTGCAGCGGTGGAGGGGTTCACCGCGGTGGCGCAGCAGAAAGGCGCATTATTTTTTAGAGGGCAAGCTGTTTCTCAACTCGTGAGGAAAAATGATCGTGTCATCGGTATAAATGCAAACGGGTTGTTGCATGAAGCCGATGAAGTTGTTTTAGCTGGTGGGTTGGGTGGCTTAGCGCTACTGAGAGAATTGGGTCTGGAAATGAGAGTTGATGGCCCCGCTGGTCTCTTAGTGCATACTGAACCAACTTCTAAATTACTTAATGGGCTGGTGATGTCTGCGGAGTTTCATGTTCGGCAAACGGCGGAAGGGCGGTTGGTTTTAGGTAGTGATTTTGGTGGGACGCAGCCCGGTGATGACCCTGCTAAAACTGCAGCGCAAGTTTTAACAAAGTTACCAAGTGTGGTTCGTGGCGCTGAAGATTTGAAAATGGATTTTTATACATTGGGTTATCGGCCCACACCTGCTGATGGGTTTCCGGCGGTGGGTCGGCCTCGTGGCGTTGAAGGGCTTTATGTTGCAGTTATGCATTCAGGCATTACGCTCGCACCCGCTATAGGGGCGTTTGGGGCCGATGAAATTTTGAATGATGTTCGTCATAAGTTGTTGCAACCTTATCATCCTGATCGGTTGTTATCATGATGGAGTGGGTGGGTCATTTGCAGTTTGGTAAGGGTGCAATTGTTGCGACTGTGCTGATTGGTCTTTTGCTATTAGAACGGATTTTTCCAGTCGTGAATGGCAATCAAAATCTTGAAAGATTGGCGCGTAATTTTTCTTTTGCCGGACTGAATTTTTTATTGTCTCCATTCATTGTTGTTCCAATCACGCTTTATGCAAATGGTGCAGCTTTGGATTGGCGGCCCTTATGGTGGAGCGGATGGTTTGGCTTGGGGCTTGATCTCTTGATCTTGGATTGTTGGATTTATTTTTGGCATCGGCTCAACCATATCTTGCCATTTCTCTGGCGGTTTCATGAGGTGCATCATCTGGATGAAACGCTTGATGCAAGTTCGGCATTGCGGTTTCATTTTGGTGAAGTTGTTTTATCTTCAGTCGTGCGAGCCGCTGTTATCATTCTGCTTGGCGTTCCGTTTAAGTCGGTCTTGGTGTTTGAAACATTGGTCACGGTTGCGGCAATTTTTCATCATTCAAACATAAGGTTACCAGCGCATTTTGAGAGAATACTTTCGCTGATTATCGTCACGCCGTCCATTCACTGGGTGCACCATCATG
>JAYVPZ010000057.1:0-2731 GCA_043757105.1 Aestuariivirga sp.
GAGGTGGGCCTCCTCTAAGGTATGTTTTGCGGGTTATGCTGGGGTCCAGACATTGCTTGGCTCCTTCCTTTTCTGGCTGCAGCGGCCGAGCCTGTGCTGGTCGGTATCGGAAAAAATGGCCAGCGGTTGATGCTGAACCCGACTGTTAATTTCCACGCAAAAGTGAGCCGGGTTTTCCATCGAGAAGTGAGCCACCTCTAAGATATGTTCCGCGGGTTATGTTGGCGTCAAGACATTGCTGGGCTCCTTCCTTTTTCGGGCCGCATCGGCTGAGCTTGCCTTGAAGCGGAAGCTGTCGTTTCCGGTCTCAAGGATGTGGCAGCGGTGGGTTAGGCGGTCGAGCAAGGCGGTGGTCATCTTGGCGTCGCCGAAGACTGTGGCCCACTCGCTGAAGCTGAGGTTTGTGGTTATGACGACACTGGTGCGCTCGTAGAGCTTGCTCAGCAGATGGAAGAGCAATGCGCCACCTGAGGCGCTGAACGGCAGATAGCCGAGCTCATCAAGGATCACGAGATCGAGTTTGGTAAGGCCTTCGGCAAGCTGTCCGGTCTTTCCCTTGGCCTTTTCTTGTTCAAGCGCATTGACCAGTTCGATGGTCGAGAAGAAGCGCACCTTTCGGCGATGATGTTCGACCGCCTGCACGCCAAGGGCCGTGGCGGCATGGGTTTTTCCCGTTCCTGGGCCTCCGATCAGCACAACGTTTTGCGCGCCGTCCATGAACTCACACTTGTGCAGCTGGCGCAGGGTGGCCTCGTTGATCTCGCTGGCGGCAAAATCAAAGCCCGAAAGGTCCTTGTAAGCTGGGAAGCGGGCAGCCTTCATGTGATAGGCAATAGATCGCACCTCGCGCTCGGCCAATTCTGCTTTGAGCAATTGCGACAGGATCGGCACAGCCGCTTCAAAAGCGGGCGCTCCCTGTTCCATCAGGTCGGTGACAGCTTGCGCCAAGCCATACATCTTCAGGCTGCGGAGCATGATGATGATTGCGCCACTGGCAGGATCATGACGCATGGCGGCCTCCAACGGTGTGGGCACGAAGGCCGTCATAGCGCTCGACATTGGCCTTGGGTTCAAGGCGCAGGATCAAGGCTTGCGGCGTATCGATATCAGGGCCGCCAATAGTCTTGCCGTCCACCAAACGATGAAGCAGGTTCAACACATGGGTTTTGGTTGCAACGCCCTCAGCCAAGGCCATTCCTACAGCGGCCAACACATATTGTTCATCGTGATGCAGAACTAAGGCCAGAATATCGACCATCTCGCGATCACCACCAGGGCGCCGCAGCATCAAGTCCTGCAACTGCTTAAACGCCTGGGGTAATTCCGTGAACGGCGCGCCATTGCGCAAAGCACCGGGTTTGCGCTGGATGACGGCCAGATAATGTCTCCAGTCATAAATCGTGCGCGGCAATTGCTTATGTGAGCGGTCAATGAAGCGTGGATGTTCGCACAGGATTTGCCCTTCGGCGGCGACAACGAGCCGCTCGGGATAGACCCGTAAACTCACCGGGCGGTTCGCAAATGACGCCGGGATGCTGTAACGATTGCGCTCAAAATTAATCAGACATGTGGGCGAGACGCGCTTGCTGTGCTCGACAAACCCATCGAAGGCACAGGGCAGCGGCATCAACGCAGCCTGTTCGTCGGTCCAGACATCGGCAATGCTGCCGTGCAGCCCACCATGAGGGATCTCACGCCACATCTCCATGCAGCGCAGCTCCAGCCAATCATTTAGCGCGGCAAGATTTGGGAACTCGGGCATGGGCTGCCAAAACCGATGGCGAGCGTCACGAACGTTCTTCTCAACCTGACCCTTCTCCCACCCTGCCGCCGGGTTGCAGAACTCTGGCCCAAACACATAGTGGTTGGTCATGGCCAGAAAGCGCATGTTGATTTGCCGCTCCTTGCCGCGCCCGACACGGTCAACCGCGGTGCGCATATTGTCATAGATGCCGCGCTCGGGGACACCGCCGAATACACGGAAGCCATGCCAATGGGCATCAAACAGCATCTCATGGGTTTGCAGCAAATAGGCGCGGATCACAAAAGCGCGGCTGTGCGACAGCTTGATATGGGCGACCTGCAGCTTCGTGCGCTCACCGGCCAGAACCGCAAAATCCTCGCTCCAGTCAAATTGGAACGCTTCGCCGGGGCTAAAAGTCAAAGGAACAAAGGTACCACGCCCCGTCGTTTGGCTCTCTCGCTGCCGATCAAATCGCCAATCACGCGCAAACGCTGCGACCCGATTGTAGGACCCAGTGTAGCCCAGCTTCACCAAATCCTCATGCAGCTGCTTCGCTGTTCGCCGTTGTTTGCGCGACTTCCCAGCTTCAGTTTTTAGCCATCCGGCCAGTTTGTCAGCAAAAAGATCAAGCTTGCTCTGCCGATCTGGCGTCGTGAACTGCGGCTCGATCGTGCCCGCGTTCAAATGCTTTGTGATCGTATTGCGCGACAAACCAGTCCGGCGCGAAATCTCACGGATCGATAGCTTCTCGCGCAAAGACATACGTCGAATTATGTTCAAAAGTCCCATGTGTATCACTCCAATGCTCCCCGTGGCGCAGCGCGCTGGGGGGAAGGGTCACATGGCTCAATTCTCAGTGGAAATTATCCGCTAAACCGGCTCACTTCTAAGTGGAAATCAACATCGAGGTCTTTCCGAGCCGGGCTTTGCCGCCAGTTGAGTGCTGCTTCGGGACAAGCTCAAGCCAGGCAGCAAAATCACGCCCAC
>JAYVPZ010000058.1:0-2729 GCA_043757105.1 Aestuariivirga sp.
ACAAAAAGCCCGCCCCGCTGTTTGACATTGTGAAGTATTTTTAGGGGAGAAGAAGCATCCACTGGCCAACCTTAACCTCTTGTGCTATGTTGTACACACAAGAGCACAACATGGAGTTCTAAATGTCAGAAAGCGAAACCCTCACCGTTCGTCTTGCCAGCGCGACCAAAGACCGTCTTGGCCAATTGGCAACCCAAACCAACCGCACTAAATCCTTTCTCGCGGCGGAAGCAATCGCCGCTTATGTCGACCGCGAAATGGAAATTGTCTCCGGTATTGAACGTGGGTTAGCAGACATGAAAGTAGGGCGCGTTGTTTCCCACGGGGATGCGATGAAGCAACTTCGAAAAACTGTTACGGCAGCGGGCAAAGCCAAATCGTGAGAGTGGTATTCTGGTCGCCTGATGCCCTGGACGATCTCAATTCCGTCATCGCCTACATCGCCACCGAAAACCCACAGGCTGCATTAGACGTCATCGACAAAATCGAAACGGCTGGAACCGCGCTGGGTGAAATGGCAACAGGTCGAAAAGGCCGTGTGTCTGGCACTTATGAAAAAGTAGTCGCAGGCCTGCCATATATTATGGCCTATGCGATTGACCAAACGCGGGATGGCAGCGAACGGATTGTGATCTTGCGTGTTATTCATGGGGCGCGGGATTGGAAGGAAGAGAATTGGCCGATGGGCTGAAAATTCACTTAAACTATTGTACAGTCCAAATGCTGTTTCATCGACTAAGAGCTATGGGGCGTTAATTGAATTGATGTTTGATTCTAAGACTCATCTCGTCAGCAACATCAAATTCCGTTAAACATGATATTTGAATTCAAAGCTTTGGTGTTGATTTGAAAATTTCGGACAAACTAGTTTTAATCGACAAAATCGGAAGAACCCTTCAGGCAAATTTCGGCTATTCTGAAATCGATCTGTTTCTTACTGAATTTGGAATCAGCCCCCCTCAAAATTGGCAGGGCAGCAATAGTAAATGGCTCTATTCAAAAGCTGCCTTAAGCGGAATAAAAGAAGACACCCTTCTAAAAATTTCGCAGGAGTTGCAAATTGAAAGCATCGTTGGGAACACACTTTTCTCTACTCCGCCCAAGAATTGGAAAGATACAACAAGGTTTCGCCTTTTCATCAGTCACCTATCCAAAGATAAAGACAAAGCAACAAGATTAAGAGATTGTCTCATCAACCACTCGATATCGTCGTTTGTTGCACATGAAGATATCCTTCCAACTCAAGCGTGGATGGACGAAATTGAACGGGGACTGTTTACTATGGATGCGTTCCTTGCAATTCACACAAAGGGCTTCAAGGACAGTTATTGGACACAGCAAGAAGTTGGGTTTGCGGTAGCACGAGGGATAAAAGTAATTTCGCTCCGAATGGGGGAAGACCCATATGGCTTCATTTCTAAGCATCAGGCTCTGTCAAGAAACCGCAGAAGTGCAGAAGAAATATCTGATCAAATTCATACCCTGTTATTGGATGACGAGCGAACTAAAGATAAGATTGTTAAGTCTTTAAGCGAGATGAAGGCGCTCGATGATGAAGTTCCATTTTGATTTCTATCTTCATCTGGGTATGTTCAATAGTTAACTCACCTCTGCCTAATCTTCCAATTCGGATTGATCCATGGTTCTTGATTTGACGGTGGCAGCATTTGCCGTCCCAGAATGTGATCACTCGCCTTTTCACCGATCATCAATGTTGGTGAATTCAGATTGCCGTTGGTCACTTGCGGCATGATGCTGGAGTCGACGACGCGCAAATTCTGCATGCCGATGACGCGGCATTCGGGGTCAACCACCGCCAGCTTATCTTTAACCGACCCCATCTTCGATGTGCCGCAGGGGTGATAGGCGCTTTCGCCGTGTTCGCGGATGAAGGCATCAATTTGGTCGTTGGTCACGGCGGCGGCACCGGGTTGAATTTCTTCGCCAGCATAAAGTTTCATGGCGTCTTGTTTGAAAATTTCGCGCGTCAAGCGAATGCAGGCGCGGAATTCTTCCCAGTCATCAGGGTGGCTCATATAGTTAAACAGAATTTTGGGGGCCTCGGCCGGATCATTGTTCCGTATACGGACGAAGCCTCGAGATTTTGTGCGCATGGGGCCGGTGTGCACTTGAAATCCATCACCAGCAAAAGCGGCCTTGCCATCATAACGCATGGCGGCGGGCAGGAAGTGATATTGAATATCAGGATATTCGATGCCTGCTTTAGAGCGAATGAAACCGCAGGATTCAAAATGATTGGTGGCACCCAACCCTGTGCCGAACAGCAACCATTGCGCGCCTATCATGGCCTTTGAAAACAAGCCGAGATCGCGGTTGAGAGAAACATCGGTTAAGCACCGCAGCTGAAAATATACTTCTAAATGATCATGCAAATTTTCGCCCACCCCTGCCAGTTCATGAACTTGAGGAACACCCGCTTCAGCCAAGACTTTGCCAGGGCCGATGCCTGAAAGCTGCAACAAGGCTGGGGAATTGATGGTGGAGGCCGCGATGATGACTTCACGGTTGGCCATCGCTTTGATGATCTTGCCGCCCAACTCATATTCAACGCCGACGGCTTTTTTGCCTTCAAGCAAAATTTTGCGCACGCGCGCACTGGTTTGCAATTTTACTTTGCCGTTTTTTAAAGCGGGCTTGAGATAAGCATTGGCGGCCGACCAACGCAGACCGTCATGTACCGTCATTTCAAAAGCGCCAAAGCCTTCTTG
>JAYVPZ010000059.1:0-10655 GCA_043757105.1 Aestuariivirga sp.
CAAATGTCTTCACGCCGCATTATCCGGAAGAAGAACGTTCAGCTGCGCGTCCTTTGAAGCGCACTGCGATTTATGACCGTATGAAAGATTTAGGAGCCGTGTTTGGTTCAGTTTATGGCTGGGAGCGGCCGGGTTGGTTTGCACCAAAGGGCTATGCTCTCTCCAAGCAAGAATTGAATTCCGATGACACGCTCACCAATCACAATCATGCGCCGGCCACAGATGATGGCCGCATCGTTGAGAAGTGGTCGTTCCGTCGTTCGAACTCATTCAAGTTTGTCGGCGAAGAATGCTTGAACGTTATGAACAATGTAGGCATTCAAGATATGTCGGCATTCGCCAAGATGGAAGTGTCGGGCCCCAAAGCCCGCGAATGGCTGGAGTCCATTCTTGCCAATAAAATTCCAAAAAAACAGGGCCGCATTGCGCTGTGCCATTTGCTTTCACCCAATGGCGGTGTGCGTGCGGAGTTCACGGTTTATGAATGGGCGCCGGGCAGATTCTATTTAGTTTCTGCTGGTGCTTATGAACGTCACGATCAAGATTATCTGCGCAAGCTTGCACCAACAGATGGTTCAGTGCGGCTTAATTCAATCACGGCCCGCTTAGGTGTGATTGTGATCGCAGGGCCAAAGTCGCAAAAGCTTTTGGCCAAACTCACTGATGCTGATTTGAGCAATGCGGCGTTCCCTTGGCTTTCCGGCAAAGAAATTACGGTCGGCACGGCCACAGCTCATGTTTTGCGCGTGAACTTTGTGGGCGAGCTTGGTTATGAGTTCCATGTTCCTGTCGAACAGCAAGTGGCTCTTTTCGACCAGCTGATGGAAGCAGGCCAAGAATTTGGCATCAAGCCTTATGGCATCAAGGCCATGTCTTCACTTTCAATTGAAAAATCATATCGCCTCATCCCACGTGAACTCTCCATTGAATATTCAGCTTACGAGTCAGGGCTTGATCGTTTCGTCCACCCCAGCAAAGGCCCGTTCATTGGCCGCGATGCTTTGGTGGCGGGAAAAGAAAAAGGCCTCAATTGGAACTTCGTGACCATGGAAGTGCATGGCGTAACGGACCAAGATTCCGATGCACGTGGGTCTGAACCGATTTATGCAAATGGCAAACTTATCGGCCGTGCGACGAATGGTGGATTTGGTTGGCGTTGCAATAAATCGCTGGCGCTTGCGATGGTGAAACCGAAATTTGCGTCATTAGGTACGCAACTCGAAATTAAGATTCTAGGTAAAATATTTAAAACGACAGTTTTGGTCGAGAGCCCATTTGATCCTGAAAATATTCGGTTGCGAAATTAATTTACTTAAAATCAATCTTAAGTTGAATTTCTGTTGTAATGCTCCTTGCAGGATTGTGGTGTTTAGCTAAGGTCATTTTGATTCGGAGCTGGGATGACGGATAGCAAAAATGGATTTGGGTTGGGGGTGGTCTATGTGCTGCTGGCCAATTTGGGATGGAGCCTTTCGGGGTTATTTGTGCGTTTGATGCCGGGTCTTTCTGGCTGGCAGATTAATTGCTGGCGCGGGTTTTGGATGGCGGTTGCACTACTTTGCTATTCTATTCTGGTGCACGGCTCTGAAACGGGCCGTATTTTTAAGGCTATTCCCAAATTTGCAATGTTTTGGTCGGCGTTATGTTTTGCAGCGGGCACAACAATGTATGTGACGTCGTTGACACTCAATTCCACCGCCACTGTCTCGGTGATAGGGGCAACCTCACCATTGTTCACTGGGTTGCTTTCACCCTGGATTACGGGTGAGAGGCCCGGTTTTTTGAACTGGCTAGCAGCATTGATTGCCTTGGCCGGAACTATGGTCATTGGCTGGACTGGTT
Organism: Aestuariivirga sp.; assembly: GCA_043757105.1. Lineage (GTDB taxonomy): Bacteria > Pseudomonadota > Alphaproteobacteria > Rhizobiales > Aestuariivirgaceae > Aestuariivirga. Next base: position 1,843 of record JAYVPZ010000059.1, read on the forward strand.
TTCAATCAGGCCATGTTTTGGCATTGGCGCTTTGTTTTGGTGTGCCCCTGACTTTTGCTGTGCAAACACTCATGCTCAGACGCTACCGTGATTACGATATGATGCCGGCCATATGTGTGGGCGGCCTGATTTCATTTGTCCTTGCCAGTATCGTTAGCATTTCGGGTTGGTCGGGAGGTTCAGCCTTCGACATGAGCATTTATGATTTTCTACTGTTGATGCTGATGGGCCCCGTCCAACTGGCCATTCCGTTGATTTTTTATGGTCTAGGTGCTCGCACTGTTCCAGCCATCACGCTTTCGCTCTTGGCCATGATGGATGCAGTCATCAATCCATTTTGGTCTTGGGCTTTTGCACATGAAGTGCCAGACAAGTATTCCATCATCGGCGGTGCAATTATCTTGGCAGCGGTTTTATTAAGCGTTATTGGCCAACGATGGATCAATCAAAGGCAAATCGGCAACCAAGCACATTAGTCGGTTTTACCGCTATTTTAATGTGGGGCTTTCTGGCGTTGTTTTCGAAAATGGCCGGAGACGTGCCGCCGCTGCAATTGCTTGCGATGAGTTTTTTGATTGGCGGATTGTTGGGGGTTGCTTCATGGCCGTTTCGACCTAACGCCATTTCGGTTTTGACTTCGCAAAAATGGCAAGCCTGGGCTTTGAATGTCGGAGCGCTGTTTGGATGTCATTTTCTATACTTTTTAGCGGTGCGAAACGCACCCGTCGTTGAAGTCAGTTTGCTAGCCTATTTGTGGCCGCTGCTGATCGTCGTGTTTTCCGCTTTCCTGCCCGGTGAGAGATTGAAGTGGAATCATATTGCAGGGGTGGTGCTTGGTTTGGTCGGTGCTTTTTATGTGATCAGCAAGGGGTCAAGTTTTGTGTTAAACAACGGTATTCAGCTTGGCCATATCATCGCAATTCCGTATGCAATTTTTTGGGCGGGCTTTTCAGTTCTCATTCGGAAATATGGTGATGTGCCATCTGATATCGTTGCTGGTTTTTGCTTGGCTTGTGCGGGACTGTCAGGGTTATTTCACTTCATACTTGAACCAACGCTGTGGTCAATGTCCAGTCAGCAGTGGATCGCTGTTATCGGACTCGGACTCTTTCCGATGGGTGCCGCATTTTATGCGTGGGATTTTGGTATGAAAAATGGAGACCGCATGGTGTTGGGGGCCGCGTCTTATGTGGCCCCAATGCTTTCAACATTCATTCTCATCATCTTTGGCTTTGCCGCATATCATTGGTCAATTGCTGTCGGATGTCTGCTGATCACAGCTGGAGCTGTGATTGCCGCCAAAGACATGATCTTCAAAAAGCCTATTTGAAATTATTTTTGCGCGTGCGAATTTCTGCAAACACTTCGGCGTCTGTTGCTGTTTCCATTCCCAGAACTTTTCTAATTTCAGGACTGTCGCAACGCAAGTATGGGTTGGTTTTCAGTTCTTCACCAATAGTTGTGGGGCAGGTCATTTCACCACGACTGCGCAATGCCGCTACAGCATGAAAACGATTTTGCAGGGCTTTGTTTTCAGGTTCTAAGGTCAATGCAAATTTAACATTCGCCTCAGTGTATTCATGACCACAATAAACATAGGTGCTTGTGTGAAGTTTTTTAAACTGGTTCACGGACGTGTACATCTGTTCAAGCGTTCCTTCTAGCACACGTCCGCAACCAACAGAAAATAACGTATCGCCCGCAAACAATGAAAACTCACCCGGAATGCTAAAAGCAATATGTCCTAGCGTGTGGCCCGGGCAATCATGCACAAAGACTTCGCGGTTTGACCAGATGAATTTTTCGCCACCTGAAACTTGAACATCAATACCGGGAATTCTATCGGCTTCAGCTTTTGGTCCGATGATTTTGCAACCATAATGTTCTTTGAGCCAAGCATTGCCTTGCACATGATCAGCATGGTGATGGGTGGTGAAAATATGGGTGAGCTGACGGCCGAATTTTTTGAGCTGCTTTTCGACAGCGTCGGAATCTGGCGCATCGATAGAAGCTGTAGCCCCAGTCACACTGTCATGGATGATCACGCCATAATTATCTTCAAGGCACATAAATTGGCGCATATCGATGTGAGACATTTAGAAACCCTATTTAATTCCATAGGTGACCTGCCATAAATTTAGCGCTAACTTGGCACTCATGGATGTTGTTGAATTGCGCGAATACTATGCCACTTCACTGGGAAAGGCCACCCAGCGTTTGATCGCGGCTAAACTCGCGGGCCATTTGCCACAGGATTCGCTGTCAATTGTTTTGGGCCTTGGTTACGCAACACCCTATCTCGATCAATTGGGCGAAACCGCGTCGAGGCGGCTGGCTTTCATGCCAGCGCGGCGCGGCGTTATCCATTGGCCCGAAACAGGCCAAGTATCATCCGTATTGGTTGATGAGCTTGATTTGCCGCTTGGTGATAATGCCATAGATGCAGCGCTGCTTGTTCACTGTCTTGAATTCACCGATAGTCCAGAAGAGCTTTTGCAAGAAGTCTGGCGGGTTTTAACGCCTCAAGGAAAGCTGCTCTTAGTGGTTCCAAATCGAAGTAGTCTTTGGGCGATGAGTGATGTTTCGCCTTTCGGACACGGTCAACCTTTTTCACGGTCACAGTTGCTAGGCCTGCTCAAAACAGCTCAATTTTCGATCAAAAGATTTGAATATGCTTTGTTTATGCCGCCCTATCAAAGATTGGCGGGGACAGCCTTGGCGCGTTTGACAGAGAAGTTCGGAATGGCTGCAAACTTGCGCGGCATTTCAGGCGCACTGATTGTTGAGGCGCAAAAACAAGTTTACGCTTACGCGCCGGGGCACAAGATTAAGCGGGCCTTGCCTCGTTTTAAACCCGGCTTTTTGCCTGCGCCACAGCATTCACACAAGGTCGCTGAAAAATTATAGGTGCTTTGCATTTGCTGTGTCTTTTCCTTATGAAGCTGTGTGACGGCTAAGTTAAAGCTTTGGACAGACCGAATGAATCCTGAAGAACAAAATGTAATAAAGGCTTCAACACTTGGTGAGGTGCGAAAAACGCTTGACCAGATTGATGATCAAATTCTCGATCTTCTGGCCAAAAGAATTAGGACGACTGAAGAAGTCAAACGCGTAAAGCAAAATGAATTAAAGCTTCATGCGTCGCCGCTGAGACCTACGCGGGAAGCTGCCATCATGCGCAGGCTCTTGGCCCGCGCTCAGGAGATGGATGTTTCGCCCGCCCTTATCATCCGCATTTGGCGATCCGTCATAAGTGATTCCAGTTTGAGGCAAGCGCCGATAACTTTGCATATCAGCAAACACCTGAATGCAAACATCGCGCACCGCCTGCGCTTAAGAGATTATTTTGGAGTCATTGCGGTGGAGGAATACCGTGATGAAGCTCAGGCTTTGATGCAAATTGATACTTCGCCCGGCGATTTGTGCGTGGTTGAAACTGAGCAGCCTTGGGTCGAAGCCTTTATTGCTGGTCGTGCCGGCAGAGCGCAAGTGATTGCATCACTTCCAGTGATCCACGAAGATACCATACCCAAACTCCTGCTCATCGGCCAAGCGCCCGTCGAAGTCAGTGGCAATGATGAAACCTTAGTGATTACTGAAGGAAAACTGCCGCGCGATTTTACACCCCAACCATTGTGGCAAAGCAAAATTGGTCATCACCGCCTATCTTGTTTGCCAGGGTTCCATACTGAGCATGAAGGCCCTTTGGTCGGCTTGGTACGGACAAATGCCTCGCTCAAACTTAAAATTGCAGGCCATTACTCAAGCGCCATTTCGGTGGAGGCCTAATGTCCATTGTTCATGGCCCAATGCCAAAACCTGGCATTCTTGATATTCAAGCTTATGTGCCCGGAAAGTCTGGCCCCAAGACAGGGAAAGTCCATAAACTTTCGTCCAATGAGTCGCCAATGGGCCCGAGCCCAAAGGCGGTTGCGGCTTATCAAGAGGCTGTTGCGCAAAATCTCGCACTCTATCCTGACCCCGCCGCCTCGAAGCTCCGCGAAGCCATTGCCAAGCGCTATGGTTTGAATGGGGCCAATATTGTGTGCGGCGGCACAGGCTCGGACGAGCTTTTGCAAATGCTGGCCCACGCTTATTTAGGAGTAGGTGATGAAGCGATCTATTCGCAATTTGGATTTCTGGTTTATCCGATTGCGATTGCCACTAATGGAGCGACAGCCGTTATTGCGCCGGAGAAGAATTTCACTGCCGATGTGGGAGAAATTTTGGCGCGGGTGACACCTGCGACGAAGGTTGTGTTTTTGGCAAACCCCAATAATCCGACGGGAACTTATCTCACCTATGAAGAGGTGAAGAGGCTTCACTCTGGTCTGCCGTCAACTGTTCTACTTATTCTTGATGCGGCCTATGCCGAATATGTTTTGGCCAATGATTATGATGCAGGCATCAAGCTGGTCGAAGAGAATGATAACGTTGTGATGACGCGCACGTTCTCCAAAATATTTGGCCTTGCAGGTGTGCGTATTGGTTGGGCTTATTGCCCGCCTGAGATTGCCGCTGTGCTGAACCGGATTCGCGGGCCCTTCAATGTTAGCACGCCTGCGATTGTGGCGGGTGCTGCCGCCATGGAGGATGTGAGTTTTATCGAGCAGGCGATTGCCCATAATATGAAATGGTTAGAATGGTTGACTGTCGAGATACAAAAGCTGGGTTTGGTGGTGACGCCGAGTGTTGGCAATTTTGTGTTGATCCATTTTTCGAGCGGTGAAAAAGCGGCTGCTGCTGATGCGTTTTTCATTTCGCAAGGAATTATTCTTCGTCGCGTTGAAGCCTACGGTTTGCCCGCTTGTTTGCGTTTATCGGTCGGATCGGAAGAAGCGAACCGCGCCGTTGTTGTCGCGTTAACGGAATTTATGAAATGAGCTTTATGTTTGAAAAAGTTGCTGTGTTAGGCCTTGGATTAATTGGGTCGTCCCTATGCCATGCAATGCGGCAGAAGGGATTGGCCGAGTCAATTGTTGGACATGCCAAAAGCGAAGAGACGCGGAAGGTCGCGTTGGAAATCGGACTTGTCGACCAAGTTTATGCAACAGCGGCTGAGGCGGTGAGTGGCGCCGATCTCATTATTATGTGTGTTCCGGTAGGAGCATGTGGTGCGCTGGCTAAAGAAATTGGGCCGCATTTAAAGCCGGGTGCTATTCTCACGGACGTCGGTTCAGTCAAGGGTGCTATTGTGCGAGACTGCGAGCCCTATGTGCCCACGAGCGTGCATTTCATTCCAGGTCATCCTATAGCTGGAACCGAACAATCAGGGCCGCGCTCTGGTTTTGCTGAATTGTTTGAAAATCGGTGGTGCATCTTGACGCCTCTGGCAAATGGTGATGCTGCGGCAACAGCAAAGCTCGAAGATTTCTGGCAAGCTTGTGGATCGAAGACCGAGTTGATGACGGCTGATCATCATGATTTGGTTTTAGCCATTACCAGCCATTTGCCTCATCTTATTGCATACACAACTGTGGCCACGGCGTCTGATCTTGAAAGTGTGACAGACACAGAAGTGATCAAATATTCGGCCAGTGGTTTTCGTGATTTCACCCGCATCGCTGCCTCTGATCCCACTATGTGGCGCGATGTTTTTTTGAATAACAAGGATGCTGTGTTGGAAATGCTCGGGCGCTTTACCGAGGAGCTGGCCGTGCTGCAACGTGCTGTGCGGTGGGGGGACGGTGAAACTTTGTTTAATTTGTTCACGCGCGCGCGCGAAGCACGACAGAACATAATTGCAGCGGGTCAAGACACTGCTGCGCCTGATTTCGGACGTGTGCCGAAGAAGCAATGATCACCGAGCCCAGAACCGAAAATTGCTTGCGTATCTTTGCATATGGTTCACTCATGTGGCGACCGGATTTTGTGTATGAAAAATCTTCTTTGGCTACAATCACTGGCTATCATCGGCGCCTGAGTGTCTATTCGCATCACTACCGCGGAACACCCGAAAAGCTTGGACTTGTGTTGGGGTTGGATCAAGGAGGATCGTGCACGGGTCTCGTCTATGATGTTGCACCTGAACTCTGGACAGAGGTGTTAGCTTATGTGCGAAAACGTGAATTGATCACGCATGTTTACCGTGAAGTGGTGGAACCTGTTTTGTTGGTTGACCAAAATGAAACTGTTTCAGCAGTTACCTATGTCGTTGACCCAACCCACATTCAGTTTGCGCCACCCATGCCGAATGCTAAAATTGCAGAGAAAGTGAAAGAAGCTCACGGTCTAGCTGGAAGCTGTCTCGACTATGTATGGAATACCATTATGCATTTGCGCAAACTTGGAATTCACGATGAAAATCTTGAAGCTTTAACGGATTATCTGCCGCCTCAAGCAGCATGAACCCATGGAGCAGTGTTTTTACTGAAGCCTTGAGATTCTTGTTCGGCACCTAAGGCCTTGGCTAAATCTTGCAAAACAGATTCTGCTAATTCAGCATTCTTTGCCAATAAATGTACATGCACTTCATCAACGCCCAAGCGCTCTAAACGTGCCAAATCTTTTTCCGGCAAAGCTTTATCCCAGAATGGCAGAAAGCGACCAACAGTCACGGCGATGCGCATCGCACCAGCGCGCTTGACGCCCACATAAACCGCACCAGGCAGAGGTGGGCAGCAATCGACATCATAGACCGAGTGAATATATTTTCGACCAGAGACACCCTGCCAATACCAAAAACGGTTCGCCATATCGGCATCTTGGGGAGAGGTGAGCGTGATTGGTGTACCATGAATTTGCATGAGAACAAATATAGAACATTATTTTGAATTCGTCAAGCCCTATTCATCCGCAAAGTGCAAAACCGCAATTTGAGCAGGATTTACAGCCTTCCTTGGCCACCAAATTGTCACTGCCGCAGGAAGGACAGAGTTCTTTGGCGGGCGTATAGGTATTCAAGATAGAACCCGTAATATCATTGGGCCTGAATGTGGTGCAGCCTTTGAGACCCAGCGCATAGGCGTTCTCGTAAATATGGGTGAAGTTCTCAAATGAGATCATCTCTGGCACATTCACGGTCTTGGAAATGGAGCTATCGACAAAAGGTTGAACCGCTGCAGCCATTCTTAAATGATCATCAGGTTTCAAGTCATTGACAGTCACAAATTCTGGCGGCAGGCCTTTGAGACCAAGCGAGCGCCAAAGCGCAATGGCATGATCTTCCAGTAATTCTGTCCGGTGGGTTCCATCCGCGTTGATGATACGGCGTTCATAGCCCGCATTGAAAATCGGTTCGATCCCACTTGAGACGTTTCCAGCAAGAAGTGAAATTGTTCCGGTCGGTGCAATTGAAGTCAACAGGCCATTGCGCAGGCCCTTATTAGCGATTGCATCAAGCTGTGCCGCGCTCAAGTCCTGAGCGTAATTCGTGCTCATATATTTTGAAGAGTCAAATAATGGAAAAGAACCCTTTTCTTGAGCAAGAAATGAGCTTGCCTCTAACGCTGCATCACGAATTGTCTCGGCGCACCGTGCAGCTAGGCTTGCCGCTTCCTCTGAACCGTAACGCTGACCGCACATCAAAAGCGCGTCAGCCAAACCTGTGATTCCAAGGCCGAGACGTCGCTTATTGAGCGCTTCTTGTTTTTGCTGGGGCAACGGGTAGTTTGAAACATCAATCACATCATCGAGAAAACGGATCGCTAATTTTGTTGCGCTGGCTAAGCCCACCAAATCTATCGCAGCACTTTTCTCAAACGGTGATTTTACAAAACGTGTTAAATTGAGCGAACCTAAAAGACACGCACCATAGGCAGGCAAGGGTTGTTCACCACAAGGATTAGTGCAGGAAATTGTTTCACAATAGTTGAGTGGATTTTTTGCATTGATCCGGTCGATAAAAATTACGCCAGGTTCGGCGCAATCATATGTGGCCTTCATAATTTTTTGCCATAGGTCACGCGCGGAAATCGTTTTGTAAACACCCCCATCAAAAACCAAAGGCCAAGAAGCATCGGCCTTCACTGCCGCCATAAATGCATCCGTCACCAAAACTGAGAGATTAAAATTGCGCAGTCTGATTTTATCGCGTTTAGCTTCAATGAAGGCTTCAATATCAGGATGGTCGCAGCGCAAAGTTCCCATCATCGCGCCGCGCCTTGCACCTGCCGACATGATGGTGCGGCACATGGCATCCCATACATCCATAAAACTTAAAGGGCCTGAGGCATCAGCACCGACACCGTGAACCAGCGCACCCTTGGGACGAAGCGTTGAAAAATCATGACCAATGCCGCCGCCTTGTTGCAAAGTTTGGGCAGCTTCATTCAGGCCATTGAAAATGCCAAGTATCGAATCCCCAATCTTGTCCATCACGAAACAGTTGAACAAAGTCACAGCGCGACCAGAGCCCGCACCTGCCAAAATCCGCCCCGCTGGCAAAAACCGTAAATCAGTCATCACGTCAAAAAACTGACGCGCATAAGTGTCTTGGAGTTCAGGTTTTTCCGCTGCCGCCACAGCTTTGGCCACGCGCCAGAAACTGCTTTCCAACGAAGCTTCAAAAGTTCCGTCAGCTAAAGCCAGCCGATATTTCATCTCCCAAATCTGTTGGGAAATAGAGGGCAACTGGCCCTTAAGGGGTGGGTTCATGGCATTCATGCTGCGAGACCAAAACAAACTAAGAGGAAGACATAACACGAACGAGCGGAAATGTCGAGTCTTTGTTCTATTTTTGTACCAGAGAACGCGCTTCGGCTATAAGTTGAGTTGAACTCGTCTCAATGGCCGCTTCCAACTGCTTTTGAAATTCCTTGCGCGGCAGACCAGCTGGAATTGCAGGTAAAAACTCTAATGTAATTGCGCCGGGC
>JAYVPZ010000060.1:0-2728 GCA_043757105.1 Aestuariivirga sp.
GGGCGGTCAAATGTGATACATGCAGCCGTGGCCAATGGTGGCTTGGCTGAGAAATTGCTGGATTATGCGCAAAAGATCGCGCAGTACGAGCATTTGAAAGTTACGGGATTAGGGTTACAGACACAAGTATGAGCGATATTATTGATAACAACGACAAGACAGTTGCACCACGCACCGGCAGCACGCTGAGCCTAAAGCGCCCATCGGTTGAACAGTCGCGGGTGAAACAGAACTTCGCCCATGGCCGCACCAAGACTGTGGTGGTTGAAACCAAACGCAAGCGCATTGGCGAGGGCAGTGTTACGCCAGCTGATGATAAGCCAAAATTCCAAGTTATGCCAAAAGTTGCTGAAGCTCCAGCACCTCGGCCTGTGGTCGCTGCTCCTGCTCGTCCAGGCGTTGTTCTGCGCACGCTTTCTGCTGATGAGCGCGAAGCCCGCACAGCGGCCCTTGCTGACTCACGCATTCGTGAAGCCGAAGACCGCAAACGCCAAGAGGCCGATGCGGTTCGTCGCGCGGCTCAAGAGGTGCATGATAAAGTTGAGCGCGATGCTGCGGCAAAACGCAAAGCTGAAGATGATGTTCGCCATAAAGTTGAAGACGACGGCAAGCGCAAGGCTGATGAAGCAGCCAAGAAGCTTGCTCCAAAATCTGAAACACGCACATCAGCCCCTGCCGAAGAAGATGATAATGATGGTGGTAAGCGCCCCAAGACCATGATGCGCCCTGCTGGTGGTGTGATCCGCCGGATTGTAACGCCGCCTGCACCAACACGCACCAAGGCTGATGCTGATAAGCGCCGTGGCCGCCTGACTGTTTCAAACGCTATGGCTGAAGGCGATGAGGACCGCGCACGTTCAGTTGCCGCGTTCCGCCGCCGCACAGAGCGCCTGAAGAAGCAAGCCCAAGGCTTCACCAAGCCAACTGAAAAAATGACTCGTGAAATTATCATTCCGGAAGCAATCACGATTCAAGAACTTTCAAACCGCATGGCCGAACGCGCCGTAGACATTATCAAATTGCTGATGAAACAAGGCCAGATGCACACAATCAATGATTTGATTGATGCTGATACAGCCCAAATTATCGCTGAAGAAATGGGCCACAAGGTGAAGCGCGTTTCTGAATCAGACGTGGTTGAAGGTCTGAGCCAAGACAATGATGCAGAAGATACATTGTTGCCGCGCCCACCTGTGGTCACCATCATGGGGCACGTTGATCATGGTAAAACATCACTGCTCGATGCGATCCGCAAGACCAATGTGGTCACCGGTGAAGCAGGCGGAATTACCCAACATATCGGTGCGTATCAAGTGAAGACCGATAATGGCATTGTGACTTTTATCGATACGCCAGGCCACGAAGCCTTCACCTCGATGCGGGCCCGTGGCGCGCAGGCGACGGATATTGTGGTGCTTGTTGTAGCCGCTGATGACGGCGTTATGCCACAAACCATTGAAGCGATCAGCCATGCCCGCGCGGCTGGTGTTCCGATTATTGTGGCCATCAACAAAATGGATAAGCAGACTGCTAATCCAACGCGTGTGCGCACAGATTTGCTGCAACATGAAATCGTTGTTGAAAGCATGGGTGGTGACACCATGGATGTGGAAGTATCCGCAGCCAAAGGAACCAATCTGGACAAATTGCTTGATGCGATTTTGTTGCAGGCTGAAGTTCTTGATCTCAAAGCCAATCCAAACCGCATGGCATCCGGCCTTGTTGTCGAAGCGCAGCTTGATAAGGGCCGTGGGCCAGTGGCCACTGTTCTTGTACAACGCGGCACATTGAAATTGGGTGATTTGTTTGTGGCAGGTTCCGCTTGGGGCCGGGTTCGTGCTTTGATCGACGATAAGGGTGCGCATGTTAAAACTGCTGGGCCATCGGCTCCGGTTGAAGTGCTGGGTCTTAACTCTGCGCCAGAAGCGGGTGATCGTTTCGACGTGGTTGAGAATGAAGCACGGGCGCGTGAAATTACCGATTACCGTGAGCGCAAACGCCGCGAAACACGCGGCACAGGTGCCGTTCGTTCATCGCTTGAACAGATGATGAGCCAGCTTAATCAAGCAGGCCGTGCAGAATTCCCTGTGTTGGTGAAAGCCGACGTGCAGGGTTCTGCTGAAGCCATTGTTCAAGCCATTGAAAAAATCGGCAATGATGAAATCCGCGCCCGCGTGGTTCATTATGCCGTCGGTGGTGTTTCCGAAAGCGACATCAACTTGGCTTCGGCTTCGGGTGCAGTCGTGCTTGGCTTCAACGTGCGTGCCAATGGGCAGGCGCGTGATGCTGCGCAAAAGCAAGGCATCGAAATTCGTTATTACAACATCATCTATGATCTTGTGGATGATATCAAAGCGGCCATGGGCGGCAAGCTTGCCCCTGAAATGCGCGAAACATTCCTGGGCAATGCGAAAATCTTGGAAGTGTTCAACATCACCAAGGTTGGCAAAGTGGCTGGTTGTATGGTCACCGAAGGTACAGTTCAACGTGGTGCGAAAGTGCGCTTGATCCGCGATAACGTGGTGGTGCATGACGGCGAACTTTCAACACTGAAGCGCTTCAAAGATGAAGTGAAAGAAGTGCAGAGCGGCCAAGAATGCGGCATGGCGTTTGCGAACTATGAAGACATGCGCGCTGGCGATGTGATCGAATGCTTCCGTGTTGAAAAGGTGCAACGGACGCTGGCTTAATATGGCCTGAGAGGTGGCCCGCATGAAGCGGGCCATGA
>JAYVPZ010000061.1:0-10645 GCA_043757105.1 Aestuariivirga sp.
GGTAGTGTAATGAAAACAGTTGAAGCTTCTGATGTATTCGAAATGGTCCAAAATGGTGGCAAGCTTTATATAGGCCGTAACGCGATGGGCCGACCAAAAATTAAAATTGTCCACGGCCCATTCGGGCTTTTCGTATCAAGATACAATATCAATGAACAGCAATGCGAGTTATTGAAGTCAAAGCTTGGCTAAGTCGGCAATCAAATATCTAGCCCCTCGTCACTCACAAATTCCGCGCGCTCGGTGATAAAATTAAAGCGCTCTTCTGGCTTGTTGCCCATTAACTGCTCGACCACCCGCGCTGTTGAAGCTTGCGCCGCATCGGCCAAAGTGATCCGCAACAATAAACGCTTAGCTGGATCCATTGTCGTTTCTTTCAATTGATGCGCCATCATCTCACCAAGGCCTTTGAAGCGACCTATTTCCACTTTTCCACGCCCGCCAAAATTTGCCAACAGCTCGTCTTTATGTTCGTCAGTTTGAGCATAAACAGTTTTGCCACCCTGGGTCAGACGGTAGAGCGGAGGCACAGCCAAATACAAATGTCCTTGATCAATGACCTTCGGCATCTGGCGGTAGAAAAATGTCATTAACAATGAAGCAATATGCGCCCCGTCTACATCGGCGTCGGTCATGATGATGATTTTGTCATAGCGCAAATCTTCTTCGCGGTATGAAGCGCCCATGCCGCAACCCAGCGCTTGCACAAGATCACCAATCTGCTGATTAGCCGCCAGTTTGTCTTTGCCGGCGTTGGCTACATTCAATATTTTGCCGCGCAAGGGCAGCACAGCTTGGTTCACGCGGTTGCGCGCCTGCTTGGCTGAGCCACCAGCCGAGTCGCCTTCTACAATGAAAAGCTCCGAACCATCAGTTGCTGTTGCCGAACAATCTGCAAGCTTGCCCGGCAAGCGTAACTTACGAACTGCTGTCTTGCGTCCAACTTCTTTCTCTTGGCGACGGCGCAGGCGCTCTTCAGCGCGATCAACGATCCATTCCAACAGCTTATCTGCCTGTGCTGGATGACCCGTTAGCCAATGATCAAAATGATCGCGCACCGCGTTTTCAACAATCCGCGCCGCTTCAAGTGTTGCCAGCTTATCTTTGGTTTGCCCCTGAAATTCTGGCTCGCGAATGAACACTGACATCATGGCACCCGACTGAACCATCACATCATCAGCGGTAATCACCGAGGCACGCTTATTATTGGCCATTTCGGCATAGGTTTTGAGCGAGCGCGTTAAAGCAATGCGAAAGCCAGCTTCATGCGTGCCGCCATCAGGCGTTGGGATTGTGTTGCAGTAAGACGACATAAACCCATCTTCGCCGCCGAACCAAGCAACCGCCCATTCGACTGATCCATGACCACCCTCTTTGACAACTTTACCAAAGAAAATATCATCGACGACGCGCGTCATACCATCAAGGCGTTCTTCAAGATAATCTTTAAGACCACCGGGGAAATGGAATACGGCTTCTTCGGGTATGCTCTTATCTTTCAAGTGAACTGGTGCACATTTCCAGCGAATTTCAACACCCCCGAATAGATACGACTTCGAACGCGCCATTTTATATAGCCGCGCTGCAGAAAAAACTGTGTTGCCTTTGCCGAAGATTTGATGGTCGGGAAGAAACTTGACCGTCGTGCCACGCCTGCCCGAAACCTTACCTAAGCTTTGCAAACCGCCATCAGGTTTACCGCGCCGGAATTCCTGACGATAAAGTTGGCTGCCACGCGCCACTTCAACAATGCAATGCTCTGACAAAGCATTCACAACGGACACACCCACACCATGCAGACCACCCGATGTTTCATAAACCTTTGAGTCGAACTTGCCGCCCGCATGCAGCGTAACCATGATCACTTCTAACGCGGATTTGTCTTTAAATTTAGGATGTGGATCAATGGGAATGCCGCGACCATTATCCGTGACTGCCAAATAGCCATCAGCAAAATATTCTACTTCGATTCGACTGGCATGGCCCGCCACCGCCTCGTCCATCGAGTTATCAATAACTTCGGCGAACAAATGGTGCAGTGCTTTTTCGTCTGTGCCCCCAATATACATGCCGGGCCTGCGCCGCACGGGCTCCAAGCCTTCCAGCACCTCAATATCCGCGGCGGTATAGCTGTCCTCGCCCTTTGATTTAGGCGGTAGCTTTGCTTCGGGTTTTGGTTTTGGTGCTGCTGGCATACCGCCGAACAGGTCTTCATCTTTAAGTGGTTTAGCCATGGATGCTGTACAATTCTCGAATCAATCTGCTCACTATGACGACCCGCGCATCAAACCACAAATGCTGCACCGCACTGTGGAGATTAGGGCTTTTTCTTGACAAAAGCTCGCAACCGTAGTTTCCTCTGATTCAACAAAGTTGCCCTAAGAGCAATAATCGTGGGGAGTGGTGTTTCGCCTTAGGGGTTAAACGCATCACTTATGGGAGGAAATAAATGGCTGACCTCAATCAGAGGATCGAGGCCCTCTATCAAAGTGACAAGCGCAACGCTTACATTTTGATCGCGTTGCTTTGGATCGTCGTCGTTTTCGTCGTCATTATGTCGTGGCCTCATATCCCTGACAGCAGTGTGCGCATCGTTTCGCTCATTGGCGCCGCAGCAGTTTTGATTTTCAACACTGCAGCAATCATGGCCATGTTGAAACATTACGCAGAAGACAAGCACTTCATTTATGGCATGGACATCAAAATGCTTGATGCCGCCAACTCCGACAAGGGAGCATAAGCAAATGGCAAAATACACACCGCCTGAACAGGCCAAAGAAATGCAATTCTTCGATATTATATGCCTTGTTGGTGCGATTTTCTTGGCCCTTTGGTTCCCGCTTTACATGGGTTGGGCTGGAATTTCCAAAACGCTTGAAAAAATCGATAACCCGACTTGGGAAGCATTGAAACAAAATCCAACGATGTCGGCACAGTGGGAAAAACTTGGTTTCACGCCAGAAACCGCAGGCGCAATCATTCAAAATAAATGGGTCTATTCGATCGACTGGACACAGTTGCTCATCATGTCGCTGGTCTTGCTCGGCTATTTCATTTTCTTATTTATGGCATCGGACAAAGAATATCGCGATGTTATCGACGAAAAATTCAACAGCAAATAAGGAAAACAAATCATGTGGGTAAATTTGACTTATTTATGCTGGGCCGTCTGTGTTGTTCTCGGTGGATGGATGTTGTTCGATTGGTACAAGACCGACACCAGCTATTCCGAAGAAACATTGACATCTTCACGCGAAGGCGAAATCGAAGCCGCCTCCGAAAAGCACAAGATTTGAGGGTGAGATCATGACAACAACATCCATGGGCTCTGCCCCAAAACAAATCTCTCTCAGCCGCGTTCTCGGTCCCATCCATATTTGGGCCTTGGGCGTCGGTATAGTTCTTGTTGGTGAATTCGACGGCTGGAACTTCGCAGCTGATAAGGGCGGTGCGCTTGCTGCACTCATCGTTTTATGGTTCTGCGGATTGCTCTATTCCGCTGTGGCGATGATCGACTCCGAAGTTACATCGACCATTGCTGCCGCTGGTGGCCAATACGCCCAAGCTAAACACATCGTAGGGCCGCTGATGGCCTTTAACGTCGCACTTTATATGGTGTTTGCTTACACAATGCTGGAAGTGTCCGACGCCATTTTATTCGGTGACGCAATCGTTCAAAAAGCCGGAGGAGACGCTGGTATAAATCATAACTCATTTGTGGCAGCCAGTATCATCATCTTGGCGTTTCTCAACTATCGTGGTGTGTTGGCAAACTTGAACTTCAACTTTGCAATTACTGCAATCGCCTTCGCTTCAATTGTAATCTTGTTTTTCGCAGTAATGCCTTGGAGCCAAGGAACGGTTTTGAAGCTTAACGAGTTGGTCACTCCAGAAAATGCCCTGCCCTATGGCTGGATCGGCGTGATCGCGTCATTTCATTGGGGCATTTGGTATTTCCTTGGTATCGAGGGAACAACGCAGGCCGCGGAAGAAGTTCGTTCCCCTGCACGCGCCTTACCATTGGGTACAATGGCCGGCATGGCCACGCTGCTGATAGCTGCAACTATGACATGGTATGTTTGCGCAAGTTTGCTACCATGGCAATTGCTCGGTTCGACCTATTTCCCACTCTGGGATGCAGGCCGCGCCACGCAAAGCCCACTGCTTGAAAACATGATGTTCTTGACAACACTGTTGGCCGCCCTTGCGTCTGCCAACGGTTGCATCAATGATGCAGCACGCGCTTGGTTCTCACTCGGACGTGATCGTTATTTACCATCATGGTTTTCAGCCGTGCATCCAAAATATCGCACACCTTATCGTTCCATCATTTTCCTTGCACCAATTGCTTTGGCCTTCGCTTTCGTGGCAGATCTTAATCAGGCCATCACGTTCTCTATTTTGTCGGGCGTGTTGCAATACACCTTCATGAGCATCAATATAATGATGTTCCGCAAAAAGTGGCCGTTGGGTTCAATCCAACGCGGTTACACCCACCCCTTCCATCCGGTTCCAGCTATCATGTTGTTCCTCCTTTGCATGGTCACATTCTTTGCGATCTTTTTAGGATATGGTGTGCAGCTGACAGCGATGGTGGTTTTCTATATCGTTGTGTCCGTCTGGTTCCACTTTTACCGTTACCAATATGTCCGTCGCGGCGCGCAATTCACTATGCCTTGGCCTAAACCTCAAGGATATTAAGAAGAACCGAAATCAAGCCTTGTGGCCCGCTGCAAAGCGGGCCATTATTTTTGAAATGACATTTTTAAATTTTACATACGCATTGATAGCCGCCGTCGTCGCCTACCTCCTAATCAAGCGCACGATGGCCAAAGCTGAACGACAAAGGCAAATACCAAACCTGCTCTATAAGGATGTTGGGTCTCTTTTCACCGAAGCTGAAGTTAACGCGGGAGAGAGCTTGGGTAGCCATGTTTTTACTGGGCTTTACCATGACCATCAATTCGAACTCAAAACCATCACCGACACTCTAAACACCCGCAAACTTCCAAGCCTTTGGCTGATGATCACTTTAAAATCTTCCATACCAATCAAACACACCCTCGACATGATGCTGCGCCCCGCCGGCCCATCAACATTTTCAAATTTCGATTTCCTCCCCGTGATATTGCCAACGCCATCAGGTTTTCCAGAGCAAGCGGTATTGCACACTGATGAAGATCAGTCGCCATTTGATCTCAACTTGCTTAGACCTGTACTGAGCTTCTTCAAAAATCCCCGCGCCAAGGAATTTCTGGCCACACCGAATGGCTTACGTCTTGTTGTACAATTAGGCGAAGCGGAACGTGCCCGTTATTTGGTGGCCCGTGAAGCCCGTTTTGAAAGCAACGCCGTTGATGCCGACCAAACCAAACAGGCCCTTGAACTATTGCTTGCTTTGAAAAACGATCTGCAACAACAGTATGGTCATGACTAAAAAATCGCCGATCAATCCTTACGTTGTTCTCGCCTCCAGCCTCATCCTGCCGGGATCTGGTCATGTTTGGCTAGGCCTGGCACAGCGCGGAT
Organism: Aestuariivirga sp.; assembly: GCA_043757105.1. Classification (GTDB taxonomy): domain Bacteria; phylum Pseudomonadota; class Alphaproteobacteria; order Rhizobiales; family Aestuariivirgaceae; genus Aestuariivirga. The sequence goes on from JAYVPZ010000061.1 coordinate 5,530, forward strand.
TGATGTTCTTGTTTTTCACGATTATGTTAGGTTGGGTCAGCACCCATATTATGCCCGCGCATTTTTCTTTCATCGGCAGACACATCGGCGGTATTTTTGTTTATGGTGTATCAGTGATCGACGCCTACAAAACAGCGCGCATTCGTTTTGCGGAGTGGAACCATGAAAAAAATTCTTCTCACTAGTTTCTTAATCGCCAGTTCGGCTCAAGCCGCCGAAACAAAATTGAGCGGCGCAGAAATGCAGTCCATTCTTTATGACAAAATTCTCTATGGCAAAGACGCAGATCAAATCTTCCAAAAATCCGGCACCACGTTTTACACCGCTGGTGGAAGCCAATCTCAAGGTAACTGGAAAATTGAGGGTGAAAAATACTGTTCGCAATGGCCACCCAACCAAGCGTGGGCTTGCTATGACATCACGCAAGATGGCAACAAGATCAGCTTCATCTCCAAAGATGGTATCCGCACCGAAATGTCCATAACGAAATAGGCTCTAAAACATGATTGACCACAAAATTTACGCCAGCTGGGCGGGCCCCATCATTATGATCGGCTTCGGCTCCATTGGCCGCGGCACACTTCCACTTATATTGCGTCATATCAGATGTGATCGCAGATTAATGACGATCATTGACCCATCAGATGATTGGAAACACATCATCGATTCCGAAAATGTCAAATTCAAAAAAGTTGGTTTGACTCGCGCCAATCATAAGAAGATTCTGGAGCCGTTGCTCAAAGCGGGACCCGGCCAAGCTTTAATCGTAAATCTGTCAGTCGACGTCGACAGCATCGCCATCATGCGCGTGGCCCGCCAAGCCAAGGCTCTTTATATTGATACTGTAAATGAACCATGGCCCGGCTTCTATTACAACACAAAAGTCGATAACGCTTCGCGCACAAATTATACTTTGCGCGAAAAGCTTGTGGCGGTAAAGAAGAAGATGGGCAAAGGCCCAACGGCTGTTTCCTGCTGTGGCGCCAATCCCGGAATGGTGTCTTGGTTTGTGAAGCAAGCGTTATTGAACTTGAGCCGCGATTTAAAAATAAAAACTGATGTTCCAAAAAAACGCGAAGACTGGGCCAAGTTGATGAAAAAGCTTGGAGTCAAAGGTGTGCACATTGCGGAACGTGACACACAGCGCGGCCGCGACCCGAAGAAGCTTGATACTTTTGTGAACACATGGTCGGTTGAGGGGTTCATCTCAGAGGGCAAGCAACCTGCTGAATTAGGCTGGGGCACGCATGAAAAGCTGATGCCACCCTTGGGCCGAAAACATAAAACTGGAAGTAAGTCTGCAATCTTCTTGGAGCGCGCTGGCGCTGCTACACGTGTGCGTACTTGGGTTCCTGAAATCGGCCCGCAACACGGTTTCCTCGTCACCCACAACGAAGCAATTTCGATTTCAGATTATTACACCGTGAAGAAAGATGGCAAGGCAATTTACCGCCCCACTTGCCATTATGCATATCACCCCTGCAATGATGCGATCCTTTCGATTGCGGAAATGTTTGGCAATGGTGGAAAAATTCAATCCAAAATTCATATTTTGGAACCGCATGAAATAGCCGACGGCAAAGATAAGCTCGGCGTGCTGCTCTATGGTCATAAGAAAAATGCCTATTGGTTCGGTTCACAGCTTTCCATTGGAGAAGCGCGTCATCTCGCTCCTTACCAAAGTGCAACTGGCTTACAAGTTAGCTCCGCGGTTTTGGCTGGCATTGTTTGGGCCATTGAAAACCCCAATTCGGGAATCGTCGAAACCGACGAAATGGATTTCCGCCGCTGTCTTGAATTGCAGATACCCTATTTAGGCCCGGTGGGCGGCATCTACACAGATTGGAACCCCCTCAAAAACCGCGAAATGCTGTTTGCTGAGCCTTTGGACAAGAAGGATCCATGGCAGTTTACCAATGTTTTAGTGCATTAAATTTCCAATCCAACCCGTCATCTCCGCGAAGGCGGGGTATCCTTCCAAGCGCAAATATTGAGCTTAGATGGATTCCCACTTGCGCGGGAATAACGGATTCAGGATTGAGTGAAAGCTTAAATCATATGCGTCAGTGCATCGTAAATCAGCTTCAACGACACGAGCAATAATGCAACTTCAACCGCTTTAAAAAATGGCCCTTCTGGCAAAATCTTGGTGAGCTTAAATCCTGCCCATGCGCCAATCAAAGCGATAGGAGCGAGATACAGGCATTTTTCCAAACTGACTAAATTGATTTGACCTAAAAACCAGTATGGAGGCAATTTGAGCGCATTGATTATAGTAAAAGCGATAGTCGATGTGCCAGCATATTTCATTTTACTCAAACGTTGCGGCAGCACATACATTTGAAATGGAATACCGCCCGCATGTGCCACAAAACTGGTGAAGCCTGCGATCGTGCCCCAGAAAAGCCCCCGCGGCACATCGGCTGGTTGAGCTTTAATTTCCTTTTTCTTGCTCTTCAAATAAAGGTCTACCGAATACCAAATGCCAATCACGCCAACGATTAATTTTACTAAATTATCGTTGTTGTATTGCGCGGTGGCCCAACCAATGCCAATGCCGATGGTGGCAGCAACCACCATGATTTTGATGTTCCAAAGATCGTAATCTTTGCGGTAAAGCCATAGGCCATAAATATCGCTGATCACATAGAGCGGCAATAATAATCCCGCTGCCACAACTGGCGAAATGACCTGCGCTAAAATTGGAACAGCCAATATTCCAACACCGGGTATTCCGCCTTTGGAAGCACCGACGACGAATGTTGCAACGGCCGCGAAGACCCAGAATAGAGTTCCGTCCATTTATTCTGCTGCCAAGGCAACGGAAGCGTGATCAATTTTTAAATGCGCGGCGATGCACTCGATCACAAAATTATGATCATCACGCTGGGGAATGCCGGAGACTGTGATGGTGCCAACCACGCCAACATTTTTTATGATGATCGGAAAGCATCCGCCATGCGGAGCCAAATCAATCGGCGACACACCCCTGCTCTCATCCAGGGGCTTTCCGGTTTTTACAATTTCACGACCCACATGATATGAACTCTTGTGATAGCGCATGACCACATTGATTTTCCGACGAACCCAATGTTCATTATCGGGCACAGTTCCGTGCAAGGCCGTGTAAAACAATTTGCGGCCGGCAACGTAAATATCAATCACGAATGGATGGTTACGGGTGCTTGCTAAATTGCGCATGGCTTGACCCAAATTCCATGCATCCGCTTCGTCAAATTTTGTAAACTGCAAAACCTGTTCCTGAAGTTTCAGGCGGGAAATATCATCGTCCAGACTCAAATGTGGCTCCTCCAAGTCAAACAACAATGACTTATTCGACCGTAAAACGCAAAAAATATCGCGGAACAGCTTTAACTGGTCAATAGAAATTACGCATGATTAATGAACTTGCCGCCTTTTCAACATGATTCAAAGTCATTAGACTGATCTAAATGCGGTGAATCAAAGATTCATCGGTCATCGAGCGCTTGGTCTTGGACGGCCGGCGGGGCACATATGATTATAAGGAATTACGCAATGTCTAAAACTCTTCGCAATATGTCTTTGGCTTTCGCCTTGATGGTCTTTGCTGCGCCGATGCTTGGCACAGAAGTGCAAGCAAAAGATAGTTTCATGAAGGTTTGTTCTACGAAGTTTAAGGCTGCAAAAGCCGCTGGCACGCCTGAAGGCAACATGAAGTGGACAGACTTTATGAAGAGCCAATGCGCGGCTGATGCTGAAGCGACGGCACCTGCTACTGCGGCTCCTGCTGCCACCGCCATGAAGGCAAAAGCAAAGGCAGCTGCAACAACCGTTGCCACGCCAAGCGGAAGCTTCATGCAAAATTGCTCGGCCTCTTGGAAAGAAATGAAAGCTGCGGGAACGCAACCAGCTGGCATGGATTGGAAAGGTTTCATCGCTTCAAAATGCATCGTTCCTGCATCGGCAACAGCACCTGCTGATACAGCTGCAACTGGTGGCACATTTATGCAAAAGTGCTCAGCGTCATGGGCCGCCATGAAAGCCGCTGGCACAGTTCCTGCTGGCATGGATTGGAAAGCATTTATTGCTTCAAAATGTGCAGTGGCTGGTGTTGCCGCCCCTGCCCCAACATCGGTTTCAGTGAAGAAGAAAAAGGCCGTTGTTGAAGATACAATGGATCCAACACCAAATGAGCCAGATGCAACAATGGCCAACCAAGAGCCACTGAAGACCGTGGACAAGAATGGCAAAGCATTCACGCCGGGCCAAATGGCTGCCCATCAACGTGCCCGCGATTGTGGCGGCAAGTGGCGCGCTAACAAACCAGCATTCCAAGCTCAATACGGCACATGGCCTAAATATTGGTCGGCTTGCAATGCTGAAATGAAGGCTGCTGCTGGTCAGTAAAACGCTCTAAGTTATTATTTTCGGTCAATTTATCTGACTTTTGACGATTCCGTCAAAAGTCAGATTGATCTAATTTCAAAAATTGAGGGCTTCCAGATTTGGGAGCCCTTTTTTTGGTTGCTGCTGTGTATTATTTATGGTACGAAAATTCATGACGTCAAGACTTACTGCGATGCCCATCGCTTTCTGGAAATCTGGCGTCCACCGCGAACCAGTTCGAGAATTTTTACAATCACTTTCAAAAGATGAGCGCAAAAGCATGGGTGATGACATTCGTCGCTTGCAGTTCGGTTGGCCAGTCGGAATGCCTCTTGTTCGGAAATTAGATGATCGACTCTGGGAATTGCGATCTTCGCTTTCGAGCAAAAGAGAGGTGCGGATTATTTTTACGTCGTCCAGCGATACTCTTGTTCTCCTTCATGGCTTCATAAAGAAGTCTCAAAAAACACCGTTAAATGCGCTGACCTTGGCGCGACAAAGATTGAAAGGACTTTGACTATGAAATTGAATAAGAAACACATTGGTTCATCGATTGAAAGCTGGCTCGAGGAAGAAGGCATTCTTGAGAGTTCAACCAATTTTGCCGTGAAGAGTGTTTTGGCCTGGCAAATTGCGCAAGAAATGAAAAAGAAGAAGTTCAGCAAACTCAAAATGGCGGAAACAATGAAAACCAGCCGCGCTCAATTGGATCGATTGCTTGATCCTGAAAGTGGCAATGTGACTTTGG
>JAYVPZ010000062.1:0-2724 GCA_043757105.1 Aestuariivirga sp.
TCCACATCCTGTCATGTCTGGTAGCCTATTGTTTCAGTTCCAATAAACCAAAAATCGGAACCATCATCAGCATGGTAGCTTAACCGCAACTGGGGTTAAGTACCGGAAAGCGCATTCATCAATGTGGTTTTTCCGGCACCATTGGGTTCAACAATGGCGATGATTTCATTTGTCCCCACCGCAAAATCAACATTTTTCAGAACAACAAGTGCGCTGAAGCGCTTGTCGATTCCAGTTGCGGTAACAATAGTGTTCGTCATCGGCTTTTCTTCATGCGTTGTAAGGTAGAAGCTTTCCGCCGACAGGCACGTGTGCATCGTTTGGCACAGGGCCAGATGTGAAATCAACTTTGCCAGCGATTGTCAAAACATTGAGGGTTGCAATGGCTGCCACAAGTGCTGCCTTTTCGTTTGGATTGCCAGAAGTTTTCAACGCTTCACTTGCCACATCAAACACCGACAGAGTAGCACCCGCAGACTGTTTAATTGTCCAATTCTCAAAACGGATAATGTTGCTTTGGATCTTCTATGGTGATCCAACGCAAAGTTGTAAATTCATGGATTGCTGCGGTTCCGCCAAAGCGGCCATAGCCACTGGATTTGACACCGCCAAAAGGCATCTGAGCCTCATCTCCAACGGTCGGTCCATTGATATGACAGATGCCCGATTCAATGCGAGCCGCCACAGCCATGCCGCGTTGAATGTTTGATGTGAATACTGCCGACGAGAGCCCATATTCAGTGTCGTTAGCAACGCGAATGGCTTCCTCGTCTCCATTTACGCGAATGATTGGCTTTACTGGCCCGAACGACTCTTCTTGATAGATGCGCATATCGGCTTGCACATGATCAAGCAGAGTTGCTTCGACAATTGATCCCGTTCGTTTGCCGCCTGCCAAAAGCTTGGCACCCTTTTGAATGGCGTCTGCGATAAGATCATCCATTTTTTCTGCGGCTTCTTCGGTGACTAGCGATCCCAGAATAACTTTTTCGCGTGGGTTGCCAGCTGGCAATTTGGAAGCACGTAATGAAAGTTTGGTCACAAATTCATCCGCGATTTTTTCATCAACGATGATGCGCTCGGTCGACATGCAAATTTGGCCTTGGTTCATATAACAACCAAAAATCGCAGCATTCACAGCGGCATCGATATCAGCATCATCCAACACCAGCAATGGGGCCTTGCCGCCCAATTCTAAAAGAACCGGCTTTAATTCCTCAGCGGCCAATCTTGCTATCACTTTGCCGACTTTTGTTGAACCCGTGAAGTTAATATGTTTGACGCTTGAATGTCTGATCAGTGCCGCAACAATTACCGCAGCATCTTTTGGTGCATTGGTCACAACATTCAAAACACCTTTGGGTAGTCCTGCGTCTAAGAAACATTGGCCGATGAGACGGTGAACGGCGGGACACATTTCAGAAGCTTTAAGAACAACGGTATTGCCACAAGCGAGTGCCATAGCAACCGCGCGAACGCCAAGGATTATAGGTGCATTCCACGGTGCGATGCCGAGGCACACACCGCGCGGCTGCCTGATCCCCATTGCGAGAGATCCTGGCTTATTAGCGGGGATAACATCGCCTGTAATTTGCGTAGTCATAGAAGCTGCTTCACGGATCATGCCAGCAGCCAGATAGACATTGAAGCCAGCCCATGGGCCAGTAGCGCCTGTTTCCGTAATCATCAGACCTATGAATTCAGCCGTCTTCGAATCCAGCACATCTGCCGCTTTGAGTAAGACTGCGCGTCTTGCGCTTGGCCCCATTTTTGACCACGCTGGATAGGCAGCAGCGGCCGCTTCGACGGCTCTATTTGCGTCATTTACCGACGACGCAGCAGCACGGGTTGCCAACTCCTTCGTGACCGGATCATGACGCTCAAAAGTTTCGTTGCCGTCGGCATGGTTCACTTCACCGTCAATCAAATTACCAATTTCTGTTAACATTTTTGTCTCTCACTTAAAATTTTAATCCGGTATGATTCTCGGCCAAAGCCGCTTGTGCCGTTGGTGAACTGCTCATGTAGTCAAGTTCGCTTTCTTGAATGCGTTTATCAAACTCACTTTGAGTTGGAAATTTAAATAAAAGAGTTGTCATCCTCAGTGCTTCCGACAAATAATAGACATCGGATACAGCGAGGTTCGAACCTCTGGCCCCCGTCGGAGGTACAATATGGGCAGCGTCGCCACACAAAAACAAATTGCCCCAGCGCAAAGGTTCGCACACAAAGCTTCTGAGCAGCTCAATTGATTTTTCAATTGAGATCCCAGTTTTGATCGCCCCTGCGATTTCATGCGGCAGGCGACACTTTAACTCATCCCAAACTGCTTGGTCGCTCCAGGCTTCGTCTTTGTCGTCGGTTGGCACCTGAATATAATGACGTGACAGTTTTGCATTGCGCATTGATGCCAAAGCAAAGCCGCGGGCATGATTGGCATAAATCAGTTCATGCGAGGCGGGGGCCGTTTCAGAAAGTAAGCCGAGCCAACCGAAGGGATATATTTTTTCAAATTTAATGCGCTTGTCTGCTGGTCTAGTTTGGTGGCTCACGCCGTAAACGCCATCACAGCCTGCAATGTAATCACAATCAATGCAGTGCTCTTGGCCGTCTTTTGTAAAAGTTACAAATGATTTCGCAGCTGTCATATCGTCCAATCCAACATTTTCTGCTTCATAAATTATTTTTGTGCCAAGCTTTTCTTGGGCCTCATATAAATCGCGC
>JAYVPZ010000063.1:0-2720 GCA_043757105.1 Aestuariivirga sp.
TTTGAAATCATTGGTGCACCCGACAGGACTGAAGCGCGCTGAATGAATCAAAAGGTTAGTGTGTCCAACCTTGTATTTCCTAGCTTTGAAGTCGTTGGGAGATTTTGCGGGCTGTCCAACTACCAGCAGCTTGATTTATTCGAATACACTATGAGTTTGCGGTGTTGATCTGTCCATATGCTTTTATCAATTGCTTCGCGTTCTCAACATCCGGTTGACGCTTTCCGCTTTCAATCTCAAAGCCCATTTCCACAACCAACTGGTTCATCGGTGACTTGCGCCCATGTTTGGCGAGCATGTCCACCACCCAGCCGTTCACCTCTTGAACCTCAGCGCGGCGGCCCTTTTTCCAATCTTGCAGAGAGGTGACAAGCGTGTCTGGCCGCGAAAATGTTTTGAGCACTTCGTCGAAAATCTGATCAACATAGCGTTCAGGATGATTGGTGGTGATTGGTGGCATGCCAATGATGGGAATGATCTGCGCACCATCGGCAAGGGCTGCCTGCATGGCCTCATATCCGGCCAAGCGCATCACCTCGAGCATGCCCGGAAAACGCGCTGCATCATTGAGTGGTAGATTGACGATGGCTGACGGTATGAGTTCGGCCGCATTGACCACAAGCTTCATCCATTTGGCTGAGTGAATATCATCCATCACTTCAACGCGCCCAGAATAGCGTAGAATTTTTGCGACGGTTTCAACGCGAGGCTGAGTTTTGGAATCAAGTGCGCCGAGTGCAAACCAAGACTCTTCATGATCGTTTTGGCGATTGGTGACACCAGGCACCCACATGTTGGACGCGATCTCAATCACAGCACCTATGGTACGTTCGCGGCCAAGAATGGTAGCAATATCTTCATGTGTCATGCCGTTTTGCAAACCCACAATCAAACCATCTGGCGCAAGCACAGGCTTGATCATCTCGCAGGCCCATTTGGTATCGTAAGCTTTCACTACCAAAAACACGAGATCGAAATGGCCTTTCACTTCGGCGATCTGGCAAAGATGCAAAGCTGACACTTTAGCATTGATGGAGCGGGTGGGCAGATTAACCGTGATGCCGTTTTTACGAATGGCTTCGATGTGATCGGGCCATTGATCGATGAAAGTGACGTCTAACCCCGCAAGAGCAAAATCAGCGGCAATTGATGCGCCCTGTGCGCCAGTTCCCAGAAACGCGATGCGCGGGCCCTGTGGATCATCCCAACTCATGATTTAGCTCCTGCAGATTGTGCTTCGCGCACGAGAACGAAAAAGTCTTCCTCAGTCAAACCCTTGGCCATAGCCGCTTGGTAGATTTGATGGATGTGCGAATTGAGTGGCAGCGGTGTTGCTGATGCACTTAAAAGCAAATCTAAATCTTTCTTCAACATCGCCAAGCTGGCGGCGGCTTTATAATCGCCTTTGACGATCATATCGGTTTTGTAACCGATGAGGGGCGAGGCCACGGCACTTTGGTTGATCACTGAGAGCATAGTGGCATTGTCGAGGCCGCCGCTCTGGCCGAAGGCTAAAGCTTCGCCCAGCAAGGCTGAGGTGGCGGCCACCATGCTGTTCAACACCAATTTCATCACGCGGGCTTCTTCGCCTTCGCCAACGTGGAAAGTCTTTTTCGCGAAGACGGCAAAAATAGAAGTGAACTCGTCATAAGCCTGTTTGGAGCCGGAGATTACTGCGGTGAGCGTGCCCGCCTTGGCCACGGCGGTTGAGCCTGAGACGGGGGAACGCAGATAGGTGATATTGTGCTTTGCAAAATCCGTGGCGACTTCAGAGGAGACGGAAGGTGATACTGTGCTTATGTCGATGAAGGTAGAACCCTTCGTCATCGTCTTGCAGAGTTCAGCGGCGACTTGGCGGAAGGCTACATCATCTGACAGCGACGAGAAAACAATATCAGATTGCTTGGCGACTTCGGTCACTGAATCAGCGACGCTCAATCCAGCGGCGTTAAGCTTGTCTTTGGCAGCTGCATTGCGCGCAAGAACCGTGACTTGGTGGCCCGCATTTTTGTAGCGCACTGAAATAGGAAAACCCATTTTGCCAGCACCTATCCAACCGATGCGTTTTGATTCCGACATTCACGCCACCTTTTCTTGTTCAGCTTTTTCGCGCGCCAAACGGCCACGCTCACGCGCTTCAAATGTGCGCTTGCTCATGCGGTCGAGAAGCTCGACCATGTCTTTCAAATCATTACGCGCCATGCCTTGAGTGATGAAGACAATGCGCGTGCGCTCATCTGCGCTTGGCCATTTTTCCAACCATGTGAGATTATGCAACAAGTGTTGCACACCTTGCACAACAGCAGGCTTGCCCGGTTCTTCCAGAATATTGATCAAGCCTTTCACACGCAGCAAGCTGGAACCCAGATTTTGACCGATGCCATCGAGCAGGAATTGCAATTCTTCGCGTGACAAGGGGTTTGAGCGTGTGAGCACAAAGCTCTCTACGCCTTTGGCAGCAAGATGCGATGGTACATTTTGATCCTTCACACCATCCGCCCCCGCAATTTTTTGCGCATAGGCTTCATAGGTGCAGATGGAGAGCCAGTCAGATGGATCAGCCATAGGGTCAGCAGCATCAAAGCCTTTGTGCATCAACAATGGGGCTACGGCTTCGGAGGTCAAAACTGCTTTGGCGATTTTTGCAGCTGGATTGATGGCCTGAAGATGGGCGCTGAGTTCGGCGTAATTATCATCACCCGTCATATCGAGTTTTGAGA
>JAYVPZ010000064.1:0-2719 GCA_043757105.1 Aestuariivirga sp.
ATGCCGCGCGGTTATCGCAGCGCCGTAAATGTATTAAGTTGCATCTGGGTTTCAAAGCCCGACCGGGGGACTATTCATGTCTGCAGACGCTAATTCAACAGGCGTTTTTGATCGCGCAAAATTAAAGCTGGCTTTTGCTTCCATCGGCGTGGTGTTTGGCGACGTCGGAACCAGTCCGATCTATACCATGAGAGAAGCTCTGCATCCGGTCGTAACTGCTGGTGGTGATTTACGTATGGCTGTCTTGGGCGTTGTATCACTGCTCCTCTGGGCATTATTTATTATCGTCACACTGAAATATGTGATCATGCTCATGCGCGCCGACAACCGCGGCGAAGGCGGCATTCTCTCTCTCGTGGTTTTGGTTGAAGCGCTGCTCAAGAAAAAAGGCGGCGTCATTTTGGGGCTGGGTATTATTGGCGCGGCTTTCTTTTTTGGTGATGCAATGATTACGCCAGCCATGACAATTTTGTCGGCCCTCGAAGGTTTAACAATTATCAACCCGGGCTTTCAGCCGTACGTCGTAACTACAACTGTTGCTGTGATCATTACATTGTTTACGTTTCAGTACAAAGGCACGGCAGGTGTGGCAAAAATTTTTGCGCCTGTCACAATGATTTGGTTTATTGTTTTAGCCATTATGGGTGTTTTTCATATCAGCGATGATCTCGAAATTTTCCAAGCACTAAATCCAACGCACGGCGTTATGATGTTGCTTCGCCAACCCGGCCTAGCACTTCTCGTTTTTGGTGGCGTGTTTCTCGCCGTAACGGGTGGTGAAGCACTCTATGCCGATATGGGCCATTTCGGCAAAAACCCCATTCGCATGGCTTGGCTTGCAGTCGTGTTGCCTGGCCTTGTGTTAAATTATTTGGGCCAAGGCGCATTTATCATTGCTCACCCAGAGGCCATCGATAACCCGTTCTTCCTGATGGCCCCCTCATGGGGATTATTGCCGCTGGTTATTTTAGCAACCCTCGTCGCAATCATCGCCAGCCAAGCCGTCATCACAGGTGCATTCTCCATCGCTCAGCAAGCCATGGCGCTCGGCCTTTTCCCACGCATGAACATCATACACACCAGCGAAACTGAAGAAGGCCAAATCTATGTCGGACAAATCAATTGGCTGATCATGTTCGGTGTGCTGTTATTGGTGCTTGTTTTCCAAACATCATCTAACCTCGCCTCGGCTTATGGCATCGCAGTTAATACCTCGATGTTGGTGGACACCATCCTCGGCATCGTGTTCTTTTGGGTGTCAAAAAACCTGCCGCGCGTCATTGCAATTCCGGCTTTGATCTTTGTGTTTTGTGTTGAATCCATGCTTTATGCCGCCAACATGCTTAAGCTTCTTCATGGCGGCTACATGCCAGTATTGATCGGCGCTATTATTATTCTTTTGATGGTTACTTGGATGCAGGGCCGCAAAGCCTTGGCTACCAAAATAAACAAAGAGTCAATCGAACTGATTGGCCTTCTCGAAAGTTTAGAACGCCGTCAACCTGCTCGCGTTGCCGGAGCAGCCGTGTTCCTCCAAACCGATATTAAGTTCGCCCCCAGTGCCTTAATGCACAACCTTAAACACAATCGTGTTCTCCATGATAAGCTTGTGTTTATTGAGGTCGACACGGTTAAACAACCCCGCTGGGAGGGCGACCGCGTGACGGTAAAACAGGGCCCACTTGGCGCTTGGATGGTGGAAGCCAAATTCGGTTATATGGAACAGCCAGACGTACCAGCGGCACTTCGAGCCTGTGCTGAAAAGGGCCTCGAAATAGACCCCCGCCAAGCCTCATATTTTCTTGGGCGCCGCGTCATCAAAACCTCAGCCAGATCGTCCATGCCGTTTTGGCAACAGCGAATCTTCATCATGCTTGTTAATCAGTCAGCTCGCGCCGTCGAATTCTTCCGCATCCCGCCTGACCGCGTAGTCGAGTTGGGCATGCAAATGAGCATCTGATGAAATCACTATCTCCCTTCTCGCTTCCCGGTCGCTTTTGGCGTGGCAACATCCACACCCATTCCAATCAATCTGATGGAGCGCTATCGCCTGAGGCCGTTGTAGAAGCCTACAAAAATGCAGGTTATGATTTCTTGCAACTTTCCGAACACTTCATCGAACACTATAATTGGCCCATCAACGACACCCGCAAATTCCGCTCCAATGATTTCACCACATTAATCGGCGTTGAACTTCACGCGCCTGAGACCAGCGCGGGTGAATTATGGCACATTGTTGCCGCTGGCCTGCCCTTAGATTTTCCACCTTGCGGCCCAAATGAAACGGGAGTGCAACTTGCCAAACGTGCGCGTGAAGCTGGCGCATTCGTTGGCATCGCCCACCCTGCTTGGTCACAACTCACATTGGAAGACGGCTTAGCTTTGACTTCCGCCCACGCCGTTGAGATTTACAATCATGGCTGCACGGTTGAAAATGATCGTGGCGATGGTTGGTATCTCCATGATCAACTGATGAATGAAGGCAAGCGTCTGTCAGCGTTTGCAACAGACGATGCGCATTTCAAATCACCAGATCATTTTGGTGGCTGGGTGAACGTCAAAGCCCAAAGCCTTGATCCTGATGTGCTATTGCAAGCGCTGAAAGACGGCCATTACTATTCCAGTCAAGGCCCGCAGTTTCATGATATCAAATTGCACGGCAAAGAAATCGAAATTGCGTGTTCACCAGTGGACACAATAACTGTGGTCTGTGGCAACT
>JAYVPZ010000065.1:0-2713 GCA_043757105.1 Aestuariivirga sp.
GTGTGTTTGGTTGAATGGCCACGCAAAGGTGTGTGGGCGTTGGCTTTTGTTTCGCGCGAGATTGATGGCGCCGATGTGGGCCTGGAAGCGGGCCGGGCCATGTATTCGATCTATATATCCACGACGCCAAACCCCACAGGCGGCTATGTGTTTTTCGCCGATCAGAAAGATGTGCGCATTTTGGATATGAGCGTGGAAGATGGCTTGAAGCTGATTATTTCAATGGGCCTTGTGTTCCCCGAAAAAGGGCTTCCCAAAACGGTGGTTAAAAAACTCAGCCGGAAGATAAAAGCCTAATCGCCGCATCGCGCTCAAACAAATAAAGCAAGTTTCGCAACGCCTCGCCGCGCGGTGTTTCAAGCTTCGGGTCTTTGTTTAAAATCAATTGCGCATCATCGCGCGCCGCAACTAATAATTCTCCGTGTACAGATAAATCCGCCATGCGAAATTCAGCAAGGCCCGACTGTTGAGTGCCCAACATTTCGCCAGCACCACGCAGTTTCAGATCTTCCTCAGCAATCAAAAAACCATCTTCCGTCTCACGCATAATCTTCAACCGCGCCTTTGCTGTCTCGCCCAGTGGCTCTTGATACATCAACAGGCAAGATGATTTGGCTGAACCACGGCCCACCCGCCCACGCAGCTGGTGCAATTGGGCCAGTCCAAAACGCTCAGCATTTTCAATCACCATAATCAAAGCCTCAGGCACATCCACGCCCACTTCAATCACCGTGGTTGAAACCAAAATCGAAATAGCTCCCGTCTTAAAGCGCATCATCACATCGTCTTTTTCTGCGCCCTTCATCCGACCATGGATCAAACCCACTTGGTTTGGAAATTCTTTCGCCAAAGCTTCAAAGCGTTTCTCCGCCGCCGCTGAATCGATAAACTCGCTTTCCTCAACCAAAGGGCAAACCCAATAGGCCCGTGAACCTCGGCTTAAACTGCGATGCAATCCGCCAATCAGTTCATCATTCCGAGAGTTAGGCAAAACCCGCGTATCAATTGGCAAGCGCCCTGCAGGCTTTTCAGTAATCTTCGACACATCCATATCGCCATAGGCGGTCAGCGCCAATGTGCGCGGGATCGGCGTTGCCGTCATCACCAGCAAATCTGTCTTACCTTCAGACTTGCCTTGAAGTGCCAAACGCTGATGCACACCAAAGCGGTGCTGCTCGTCCACCACTGCGAGGCCCAAATCATTAAACTCAACACCATCTTGAAACAGAGCATGTGTGCCAATCAAAATATTAATCGCCCCCGAGGCCAGCCCCGCCAGAGTTTCGTCGCGCAGCTTGCCTTTTTCTCGCCCCGTCAAAATCGCCAGCTTGATGCCTGTGCCCTCAACCAGTTTCGAAAGCCCAACAAAATGTTGCCGCGCCAAAATTTCAGTAGGCACCATAAGTGCACCCTGCGTTCCACTTTCCACAGCAGTCGCCAATGCCAACAAAGCCACCACAGTTTTGCCAGACCCCACATCGCCCTGCAGCAACCGGATCATGCGGTTCTGGCTTGCCATATCAACTAGAATCTCAGAAGTGGCAGATTGTTGAGCATTTGTAAGGCTATAAGGCAAATTATTGATAATCAACTTGCGCAAATCACCTGAACCCCCAAGCGTGCGCCCCGACGCCCGCTTCATTTGCGCCCGCACCAAAGTCAGCGCCAATTGATTGGCCAACAGCTCATCATAAGCCAGCCGTGATCTGTTCGGCCCATCCATCGCCACCACTGTCAAATCCTCTGGTGCGTGCATGTTCCGCAAAGCTGAACCAAAATCCGGCCAAGCCTGTTGCCGCATCCAAGCCACATCTTGCCACTCTGGCAGAGGCGGCAATTTTTCTACTGCGGCTTTGCCAGCTCGGTTCAAAAGCTTTGACGTCAATCCCGCCGTCAAAGGATAAATCGGTTCCAGTGTCGGCATCTTGTCGATTTCAGCAGAATTGAACACATAGTCCGGATGCGTCATCTGCGCTTCCGCCCCAAACCAGCTGATCTCGCCTGAAATGAACCGCTTCTCCCCCACTGGAAATTGCCGCATTAACGAGTCGCCATAACTCGAAAAAAACACCAGCGTCATAGTCCCTGTGTCGTCATGCGCTTCAATCCGGTAAGGCAGTTTTGATCCGCGCACCGAGGGCCGATGCTTGCCAATCGTCACCTCCAAAGTTACCACCCCTTGCAATGGCAATTGCGAAATTGTGCAGCGATAGCGCCTGTCCACCAAATGGTTCGGCAAATGAAACAACACATCAACCAACCGCGCCGGAACATCTTCGCCACGGCGCAACAGCTTGGCCAAAAGCTTGGCCATTTTATCGCCAATACCTTTGATGGCTGTCACTTCGGCAAACAGGGGTGTGAGGATGGTTGGTCGCATGGGTGTCAGTTTCGCCTTGAATGGGTTGCGGTGCAAGGGTGGTTGCGGTTAAGACGCGGCATTCATGAATGACAATTCACAAAAAACTGAAATCACAAGAAAGCGCCTTCTCTGGCGGGCCATGCACCGTGGCATTAAGGAGATGGATATTGTGGTTGGCGGCTTTGCGCAGGCACGTCTATCGGGGATGAATACTGGCGAATTGGCGGTCTTTGAATTGCTGCTTGAAATTCCCGATCAAGAACTTTTAAGTTGGGTCACCGCCCAAGAACCCGTGCCCGAAAAATGGAACACACCACTGTTGCACGAGATGATTAGTTTCAGGCCCCACCT
>JAYVPZ010000066.1:0-10538 GCA_043757105.1 Aestuariivirga sp.
GAGATAAGCCAATGGCAATCCGGTTTCAGAAACGCGGGCAACCACAAGGTTCAAACGCACATCATCCTTGTTACGCTCAAATGGCGAACCATTGGGCGCGAGCAATATCTCGGCTCCGGTTTCTGCCAACGTCTCGCAAACTTCTTCAGTCCAAATATCTTCGCAAATCGGAACACCAATGCGAACACCTTTAAATGAAATCGGCCCAGGCGCTGGCCCCGGTTGAAACACGCGCTTTTCGTCAAACACGCCATAGTTTGGCAAATCATATTTGAAGCGCAGCGTTTCAATTTTTCCGCCATTCAGCAATGCTACTGCATTGTGCAGCTTTTCGCCTTCGCGCCATGGCAGGCCGATGAGCATGGCTGGCCCATTCGGAAACGCCGCCGCTAATTCTTTTGCGGCCGCTTTGCAGGCCGCAACGAATGAAGGCCGCAAAACCAAATCCTCCGGCGGATAGCCCGAAATATAAAGCTCCGGAAATAACACCATATCAACTGCAGGCAATGCCTCAACAGTTGCTTTCGCCTTCGCCAAATTCGCAGCGACTGCCCCAACCGTGGGGTTAAGCTGCGCCAATGCAATAATAAGTTTGTCCGTCATGATGGCGCTTCATAGCCTGCGCGACCGACGAGTGGAAGAGAACCGAAAACAAAAAGCCGCTAACACCTTGGGAGAATGTCGGCGGCCAGTCCGGATTTTCAGCGCGGGACGCTAGGGTGCACTCATTGGCTTGTTCGTTAAGTCCACAATAAGTGCTGTTGCCGCCACAATGCTAAATGCGGCAACACCAATCAAGGGCGGTGGCAATCCACCTCCACTACCGCCTGCAACGGGTGCAGCAAAGCTTGAACCCACAGTGGCAATCTTTGCACCAGCTGGGCAGGGCGCTAATTTAGTGATGGTTAATACCTTTGGTTCAGAAATAGAAACCTCGCAGCCATTATTATAAACAACCACAGCGGAAGCTTCTTTCCCTACCATGATTTTGTCGCCCGGTTTCAGCGCAAGCCCGTTCAATGCAGCAACAAAGCCGCTGCCCTGATTGATCAAAACTTTTCCTTGAAGAGATTGCACATTTGCAAAATTCGGTTCCGCCAAACTCGACGAAACACACAGCCCCGAAACACACAGCCCCATTAAGGCCATTATATACAACGCTTTACGAACCATTGGAGTTCCCCTGCTTGATTGAGAACGCCATCCCTATAGTGACGCTGATGCAAGATCGTGTCGTTAATGTGACCGCACCAGCATCAATGTGGCAAAGTCTCGCGGCCATCGGATACGAAAACTCCCTCCTTGCAAATGTCGCTCTAAAACGGCAAATTCAAGCTCAATGATAAATTTAAGTGAGGCTAAGCTATGGACCTGAAAGATCAACGCGCCAGTGACAATGTAGATGATCAGCGTGGCCAAGACGGCGGCTTTGGGCCCGGCGGCAATGGTGGCTTTGGCGGAATGGGCGGCGGCAGTGGCGGTGGATTGGGCGGCGCTGGCGGCTTGTCAATGCTCTTGCCATTGTTGTTTCGTACCATTGGCATGAAGGGGATTATTATTTTGGTCGTGCTTTACTTTGGCCTGAAGTTTTTTACGGGATTTGATTTGATCAATGTGTTTAATGGCGGTGGTGGTGGCATTACGATGCCGGGTGACACAACCCAAATTCAATTGCCCGGCAATGGCAAGCTTGGCCAAACCACTGATGGGAGCAATTTGGATGGTGGTACAGGTGCGGGCACTGACGTTGCAACAACAGATTCAGGCAAATTGTTTGTGGCAAAAGTTTTAGGTTCAACTGAAGATGTTTGGTCGAAGGTATTTGCAGACATGGGCCAACAATATGAAAGACCGCGATTGGTTTTGTTTACTGGCTACACGCAGTCGGGCTGTGGCACTGCGCAATCTGCCATGGGCCCATTTTATTGCCCGGCCGATCATAAGGTCTATATAGATTTGGCCTTCTACCAAGACATGAAAAACAAATTGGGTGCGCCGGGGGATTTTGCGCAAGCTTATGTGGTGGCCCATGAAGTTGGCCACCATGTGCAAAATCTGCTGGGCATTGCCGATCAAGTGCAACAAGCCCGCAGCCAAGGCTCTGAGACCGAAAGCAATGCCCTTTCTGTAAAAATGGAACTCCAAGCTGATTGTTTCGCGGGCATTTGGTCAAGTGAGGCAGATGCCCAAAAGCATATTCTGCAACAAGGTGATATTGAGGAGGCCTTAAATGCCGCCAGCCAGATTGGCGACGATCATCTTCAAAAACAATCGCGCGGCTATGCAGTGCCAGATTCGTTCACCCATGGCACCTCTGCCCAACGAGTGAAATGGTTCAAGGCTGGAACGAAGGCCACCAGCTTGAAGGATTGTGATACGTTCACTGCCAATCCTCTTTAAGGAGACTTTATAGCTACAATAGCTCTTAAATCCGTTTTAAGAGCTCTGAGCGGGCATCCGGTGGGGTGGCCGCTACAGGGGTAGCTCGAGAACCGAAAAATATCGTGGGAGCAATCTATACGGTTAGAATTGATTTCAACTTTAATAAGTTAAATCCCATATACGCAACCCTTGCGTGTTGTTGCAATAGATTCTTTACCTTGGCATAGAAAAGCCAATGCTAGCCTAACCCATTTTTACCCATTCCTAAACTGAAAGCGTCAAACCATTTGCATCTAGGGATGGATGTGATGAACAAGAAATTTACTGATGGTGAAGTTTTCCAACGCCTTTTAAAGGGCGCAGACGCGGCTGTTTTTTTGGCTGGAGCAGTTTTCCTTACCGCACTTTCGCTCTCAACTTCTGACGCTTCGACGCCGGGGAAGATAGGCTTCTTTAGCTTTTTTTTGATGTTCCTTATCCTTTACATATTGCGCGGCTTGGGCCTCTACCGCATTGAAGCGATGGCTCTCGGCTTTTTGACGATGTGTAAAACTTGGCTGATCACAGCAATATCTGGAGTTGTGCTCTTAAAAATCGCATTGTTAATTGACCTCCATATTGATCCAAGCTGGTTATACAAATGGTCGGCGCTCACAACTCTTCACATCATCATAACGCGTGGTCTTCTTTATGTTTGGACAAAACCAAGAATTGAAAAAGGTGGCTCACGCCAGCGTATTGCCATTGTCGGCGGCGGCAAAGCGGCGGAAGATGCCATTACAACGCTGGAGAATTCCAAAGGCCTTGATATTAAAATTGTCGGATTGTTTGACGATCGCTTCGATAATCGCAGTCCTGAATCAGTGCGCAAATATAAAAAAATTGGTAAGATTGCTGAACTCGCGGACTATTCACGCAACAACCGTGTTGATTTAATCATTGTTGCAATTCCGCTTTCAGCTGAACAGCGTTTGCTGCAAATTCTTAAGCGCATGTGGGAGCTGCCGATCGACATTCGTGTCAGCGGCCAAGCCGCAGTGCTTAAACTTTCACCGCGCGCTTATACCTATATCGGCGATTTGCCGTTGTTGTCGTTGTTTGATCGGCCTTTAAGCGGCTGGGATCAATTTATGAAAGACACGCTTGATCGTGCCATTGCTTTGGTTGCAATCATTTTGTTGTCCCCCGTCATGTTAGCTGTTGCATTGGCTGTGCGCCTTGAAAGCAAGGGACCCATTATTTTCCGGCAGAAGCGTTTTGGATATAACAATGCACTTGTGCAGGTTTACAAATTCCGCTCGATGTACACAAATATGAGCGATGCGACCGCAACCAAGCTTGTGACCAAGGGCGACCCGCGCGTGACCAAAGTGGGCCGCTTCATTCGCAAAACCTCAATGGATGAATTGCCGCAATTGTTCAACGTGCTGCAAGGCCAGCTTTCGCTTGTTGGCCCTCGCCCGCACGCAACGCAGGCCAAAGCCGCTGGCACTCTTTATGATGAAGTCATTGAAGGTTACTTTGCGCGCCACAAAGTAAAACCTGGCATCACAGGCTGGGCACAAATTAACGGCTGGCGCGGTGAAACGGACACGCATGAAAAACTAGAGCAACGCGTGAAACATGATCTCGACTATATTGATCGTTGGTCACTAGGCCTTGATCTCTATATTTTGGCCAAAACACCCTTGGCGCTTTTTAAAAGTGAGAACGCCTACTGAATCAGAGGTTGCAACTCACTGATTGTGCTTTCCCTGATTGTTGCTAAGTTGTCGTCGCTGCCGTGGGGTAGTTAGAATCAGTAACGGAAATTGGGAGGCACTAATTATGGAATCACTTTTACCAATCATTTTGCAACTTGTTAGTGGTGCAGTTGGCGGTAACGTCGGTGGCGCAGTGATGAAAAACTCAAGCCTCGGCGGTTTGGGCAACACAATCGCTGGCGCAGTTGGCGGCATTGGCGGCGGTTCAATTCTGGGCGCATTGATTCCAGCATTGGCAAATGCTGCAGGCGGCGGCATCAATATCGGCAATATCGCAGCGAGCGGCGTTGGCGGCATTGTTCTGCAAATCATTGCTGGTTTGATCAAGAGCCAAATGAACAAGGCCTAATTGGTCTGGTTATCAAGATTGAAGGGCATCCGGGGGATGCCCTTTTTATTTGTCTATTTATTGAAGTTCAGGCTTATGGTCGCTAGTCGTAATCACTCGGTGATGGTGAACTTTCAGCTGCGCGTGTTATAGATTTACCAAAATAAAAAGGATTCCTGATGCCACTTCCCACTCATTTGCTTGATGGTTATGCGCGGTTTCGATCTGGGCGTTATGCCGCTGAAGCAGATCGTTATGAAAAGTTGGGGGCAGGAACGCAAAAACCAAAGCTGATGATCATCGCCTGTTGTGATTCCCGCGCCGCTCCTGAAACAATTTTTGATGCTGGCCCCGGTGAAATATTTGTGGCGCGTAACGTTGCTAATCTGGTTCCGGCTTATGCGCCGGACGGCAAGCACCACTCAACATCGGCCGCCATTGAATTTGCAGTTCTCTCGCTCGGCGTAAAAGACATCGTGGTGATGGGCCATGGCCGCTGCGGCGGCATTAAAGCTGTGGTAGATGGTGATGATCCGCTTTCGGCAGGTGACTTCATCGGCAAATGGATGAGCGATGTTCGCGACGTGGCAGCAGGCGTGCGCCATGAACACGGCGAGCACGAACATTTAACAACCTTGGTCGAGCGCGCATCAGTCGAGCACTCGCTGGCAAACTTACGCACGTTCCCTTGGCTGCGCATGCGCGAGAAAAAAGGCGAACTGGGCATGTATGGCGCGTGGTTTGATATTGGGCTGGGCGAGTTGCATACCTATGATGATGCAGGGCATGAGTGGGGGGTGGTTTGAGTTTGGAGTTACGTCCTCTTGTTTTATTTTCCATAGTAATTGTGTGCTGTCAGCACAAAGGAGTCAGCACATGAGCCTAATGCAGTTAATATACGCTTCCACTCCGTTTGGTTTTGAGAACCCGATTTTGAATAGTATTCTATCGGTGGCGCGGCGCAATAATGCGCGGGAGGGGATTACGGGCGCGTTGATTTGCCGGGCTGATCTTTATTTGCAAATGCTTGAGGGGCCGCGCAGTGCGGTGACGTCGCGGTTTCATAAAATTCTAGCCGACGATCGCCATATCGATGTGGTGTTGATTGGCTGTGGCGATACGAAGACGCGCCTGTTTCCGCAATGGGATATGCGCGATGATCCGGCCAAGTCATGGATGTGGACGCAAAATCAGATTGCAGACGGTGCTATTGACGCCGCTTCCGAGGAAGATGTGCGGGCGGTGTTTGCGAGACTTGTGCAGGAGTCGTAACGACCGCTTTCAGATTTCTCTGGTTTTTGGACTGCCACTGGATCAGGTGTTTGCCTACGATAAGCCACCAAAATAAATTTTCATAAAATTCAACAATAGAAGGAATACGACAATGCTTCGCCATTTTGCGAAACCGAAGACGCTTGCGTTCACGCTCCTGTTTTTTTCTGCAATCCCTATCATGATGGGTGCTGTGAGGGTGTTGCAAATTCCCTCAGGCAATTTGCCGCTGGACGATGCAAAATTTCTCATCATTCCATATTGGCACTGGTTCCATGCATTGAGTGGCTTCTTGTTTGGTGTTTTAGGGCCAATCCAATTCGCCCGCGTTTTGCAAAATAAATTTGGAAAATTGCACAGAATCTCGGGTCGCGTTTTTGTGGTGGCTGGGATGGTTTTAGGACTGAGTGGAGTAGGGATATTTGCTCAGGTTCCCAATAGTACGCATCTTATACTGGATGTCATGCGCGTAACAGCGGGCTTTGCGCTCGTCCTTGATCTCGCGATCGCTATGTATGCAATTCGGAAGCGTGATATTGCAAAGCATAAAGCGTGGATGATCCGTTCCTATGCAATCGGCATGGGGGCGGGCGCTATTTCAATCGTTATGTTTCCAATTTACATAATAACAGGTGCACCTATTGAGGGCCTGCTTTCGGACATTGTATTTGTAAGTTGTTGGCTGTCGTGCGTGGGTTTGGCAGAACTTATAATTGCGCGCTTCAAGCCAACCACGCGGGCAAGCGCGGTGGGGCCAAACCTGTAAGGGCTGCTGAAACGCAATCGGCCATGCTGCCAAAGCGCACTTTGCGACCAGAAAGCCCCGGCCCATAATGCGCGTATTTGCCGGAGTTGGTTATGACCACAGTTGTTGCAATTGGAAAGACTGGTTCAGAAATTGAGCACCAGCATAGGTCAGGCAATACTTGGACTCCTGCATTTTGCAATCGGAGAAGAGTGCCATCTGACTTTGCCCTGTCAATAATGTTCCGACCAGCAGTCACGATTGTTGGGATAACAACTTTTTTAGTTCCCAACGTCTCAGCTAAAACGCGACATTCATTAAGTGAAGCGTGAGGGCTGCCAATGGCCACCAGATTGACTTTGGCCGGGCCCGTGTTCATCAACATCCAAGCTTCGCGCAGCTCGTGGGTCGTGATCTTCACGCATTGTGCATTTGTTGTTGGCAGCAAATTACTTTCGGGCGTCACGTCTTCGATGTGTAGCATCGGGGCTGCTGATGTTGTGCCAAATGCAGCACAGAGCGCCTTCAGGTGATCAACGTTTGGTTTTGCCGACGATGGCCCCCGCAACAACGGAATGCGCTCTGGTGATGCGCGGCCCGCCAAATAGCCAATCAATGGCCAAACAGCATCCTCTGCGTTCAGTGGCATCTCGACATCGATAACGATATCCGGCCTGCGATTTTCTGCGAGGTAAACACCTGAAAGAGGCGCTCGCCCCGTCAGTGCAATACACAGGTCGAGGAAATCTGGATGCTTAGCCGTGCGCGCGCCCAACACAGAGTTCGCATAGATCACGGCATTGGACTCAGACCAGCCAATTGCTTCGCCAAGCTCCGGCTTCCCATCGAGCAGATAGGGCGCACAGGTAAAAGTGGGGCGGCATCCCATGGCGACATAAGCATTGGCCAAACGCTCCGCTGGGCCGCCGAATTGCGTGGGTACGCCTTGTTGACGCCAATTCATCTGATCCACGGAAATTGCGTTCATCGTTGTCGGAACCACAACTTTGGCACCAAGTGCCACCATGCGGTCAGCAAAAGTCAGATTTGCTGGGCTTGCATATATGCAGCCATCAATATGGGCGCGGGTCACATCAACGAATTGCGTGGCTCCCTGTTGCATCGCCATGCCGCATAATATCCGCATGGCCTGTGCTGCTGCTGGGCCAATAGCGCCTCCAAGTTTTTCGTGATCCTGCTTTGTTAAATTAAGCGCTTCAGGTTCCGTAATTCTCAACGCAATATGCAAATCCTGAGCCGAAATATGATCGGGTTCAATTGATGCTTCTGATCGAATTGCAAGCGCACTAAAATCAACCGCATTCAGTCGCAAGATCGGCAAGCCTCGTTCAAACATTTCGGATGCAACAAGGCCACCCAAAGTCAAAACATCTTCGGCCTCTGAAAAGATGAGTGCCGCCGGAGCGCGATCGTTTAAAATCAAATCCAAAAGCACACCTGAGCCGGAGCATGATCCTCGACTCGTCGGCAGCATTAGGATTACACCTGTTAAACACCGACCGTGGAGCGGATGAAAACTGTCAATCACACATCCTGTAGCTGGATCAACGCCGCCCCAGAAACTAATCGCTTCACTGCTTACAATAATGGGCCCAACGGCGCTCCCACTAATGATTGCAATCGAAGCACTCATGCAATTCTCTCGATCACTTAATCTCCCAGCTGATGTTCACATCAACCGAAATCACTTGTGATCCTTGGGCAATTGGAACGGGTGCGCTGTCAGACGCCGACATCGATTTGGCGCGGCTGAACATGACTTGTGGCTCCGCCACACCGCCACCATTTTCTGATAGCGAAATGATGTTGCCGAGAGTGATTGCCGCTGCTCCAGCATAGATATGCGCTTTGTGTTGCGCGTCCTTCACAGCCAATTTGCGGGCTTCGTCCATGGCTTCATCCGGCTTGGAAACAGAAAACGAAATCCCATTGATCTGATTGGAACCAGAAGAAACCGCCTTATCTAATAATGCGCCCAGACCATCAATTTTGTGGACGATTACGGAGACGGAGTTCGTGATGTCATAGCCCACTAGCTTTGGCGGTTGGCCGTTGTTTTGACCATAATCTAAGCGTGGGTTTACGGAGAAATTCGATGTGGCAATATCTTTGTCATCAATGTTTGCAGCTTTCAAATTGGCCATTAATTCAGTCATCGCTTTGGTGTTCGCATCCAAAGCGGCAAGGGCGGTTTCAGCTGAACTAATAACGCCCATATTTATCACAGCCATATCAGGCACAACGCGCACTTCGCCGTGGCCTGTTAATGACATAATGCGATTCATTTTTACCTCATCTGAAAATGCTGGGTTTGCTGCCAAAGCAGCGGTTAAAAAAATCGAGGCGAAAAATAATTTCATCACGCGTCCCTTTGTCGAAATTTCTAGATAGGAATAAAATACAACGCAATTATGTCAGTAACACGTTATCTAAAAGGCGGTTCGTCGAAGCTTCGCAACTTCCGTGAATGCAGACCTTCACGACTGGCGCGGAGCTTGTCGATTGAGGCCAAGCCGATCATCAAATGCTCGGCCACAGCGCGGTCATAAAATGCGTTGGCAGCTCCTGGTAATTTAATTTCGCCATGCAGTGGTTTGTCGGAAACGCAGAGCAGAGTACCATAAGGAACACGGAAGCGGTAACCTTGTGCGGCCAGTGTTCCTGATTCCATATCAACCGCAATGGCGCGAGAAAGATTGATGCGCTTTCTTTCTTGGCTCCAATGTAGTTCCCAATTGCGATCATCATAAGTAACCACTGTGCCGGTGCGCAGGCGGGCTTTTAAAGCATCACCAGATTCGCCTGTCACTTCAGCAGCGGCAAATTGTAATGCGACCTGAATTTCAGCCAACGCCGGGATTGGAATTTCAGTTGGCAACACTGAATCCAAAATATGGTCTTGGCGTAAATAGGCGTGGGCCAAAACATAATCACCAATGCGTTGCGATTGACGAAGCCCGCCGCAATGACCGATCATCAACCAACAATGCGGGCGCAGCACCGCCAAATGATCCGTCATATTTTTTGCGTTGGATGGGCCTACGCCAATGTTCACCAATGACACGCCTCCTTCGCCATCATTGCGTGAAATGTGATAGGCTGGCATTTGGAATTTGTGCCAATGGCTGTTTGCGAGGATGGTATCGATCTCCGCTTTGTTCATGCCGCGCGAAATCATGCCTCCACCCGGCAAGTGTAATGCTTCATAGGGGCCATCACCGCTGAGTTGTTCAATTCCCCATTTGATGAATTGATCAACATAGCGATGATAGTTGGTCAGTAAAATCCAAGGTTGCACATGTTTCCAATGCGCCCCGGTATAGTGTTGCAAGCGCTTTAGTGAATAATCAATTCTTACCGCGTCAAACAAAGCAAGAGGTAGTGGATCACTGCTCGATTGCTCCCATTGGCCATCAGCAATTTCATCACCCACTAAAGCCAGTCTCGGAATAGGAAAGTGCAGCGCCAGTTCGGCCGCTGTCACATCACCCTTTCCCAAATCATTGCCACTTTCGAGTACATAGGGGTAGGGGATTTCTTGTTTTGAATTGTCGACTTCAATTGTGGCGTCATAATCGGCGACCAGATGATTGAGCTGCGACACTAGGTAACGCTTGAAATGAGCGGGCTGGGTGATCGTTGTGACGTAGGTGCCCGGCCCCTGGAATTTGGCATATGCTCTGGCAATTGAAGGCTGCAGGCCGTGGGCTGTGTATGTGACTTGCAATTCCGGATAACAAAATTCGGCACGCTGAGCTGCTGTCGGCGCTGTGCGATTGTCAAAATATGCGTCCAAAGCAGACTTCAAGGCTTTAGTGGCCTTGGCGTGGAGGGCGATCAGCTGCTCGACAGCTGCTTCGGGAGAGAGATTCTTAATTTTCATCGGTAAGTTCTAGCATAGCTTTTAAAAATGATGTAGCCATGCCGAACAAACCTTTGGGGGCCTATAGCTCAATGGTTAGAGCCAGCGGCTCATAACCGCTTGGTTCCAGGTTCGAGTCCTGGTGGGCCCACCAACCAGTCCTGC
>JAYVPZ010000067.1:0-10482 GCA_043757105.1 Aestuariivirga sp.
AAAAGAAGGTGCGTTTGCCTGTGTCTTTGGCGTTCATCACAAATGTGAATGACGTTGAAACGCCTGCTCGTTTTTTGAGCGCTGAATGCTCGATTCCATGCTCATCGCAAATACGGGTTAAGTATTCACCATTTACATCATCGCCAATCAAACCAATTGCGGAAACCGGAAATGGCGCACCTAATTTCTTGAGTCCCACTGACATGTTGTGCCCGGGGCAGCCACCATGATGCCGCTCAGACAACATAGTCGATACGGTTTCTTCGAGCGGCCAATGATTGATGCTGATGTTGCGATCAATACACCAAGCGCCGCCACACAGGATTCCGCTGCGGGCCACATCAGCCCTTTAGAACTGGATCGGTGATTTCATTGTCCTCAGCGATTTCGCGATCGCAGTGGATTTTATTTTTGATCATATAGCCATGATACATTTTAACAGCTTCGCCCGGCGAAACATTGCGTTCGATTACGGCGCGCATGAGACGCACCAACTCAAGCGGGGCTTCAGCAAAATTAATCTTGCGACCAAAGAGGGCGACGCGTGCGCCATATTTCTCCGCTTGGCTGATCAGTTCAAATGTATCGCGGGTTGTGCCCTTTGCACCGCCTAAGATGCCGACCACCAAGCGCTGTGGATCATAGCTTGCGAGTTCTTCCATTGCAGCCGCGCCATTATATTGCATTTTGAGGAATAGCGGTTGTTCCGCGCTCATCACGCCTGCCAAGCTGCGCACAATTGAATCATTAATATAATGGCCGAGTTCGGCAGTGCTTAATCCGATATCCATGGCGGGGTTAAACACTTCGAAAAAGTGGCGCATTTTTGCTCGCGTCGCCTCCTCGCGAAATTGGCGATAATTTTCGAGCGACCATAGATCAGCGTCGACATCATTGCTGAAGGTCACGGAATAGAGACCGAGATCGGAGATGCGTTTTACTTTTTCAGGTCGTGCCGTGCGGAAGGGTTGCGAGAAATCGGATTTATAGTTTTGGCCGCGCTGTGTCCAAATATCTGTGGTGTCGTTAAGGCGAACGGCAGGGGTGACTTTGCTTTTGGTGAAGAGTTTTTTTTCGTGCAGGACTTCGGCGGATGACGCTGACATCAGCATAATATCGACGAGACCAGATTTGGTCATCTCAGTCATTGCTGCAAGATATTGTGGTTTTGTTTTAAGTTTATCACCGCCACGCACGGGTCCCGGCGCAGTGGTGCCAAAACCCATATCACCATCCTTGGCATCGGCGATGATAAAATCCTTGGGCGTATATTTGCCGGCGTGGATTTTGGCGAGTTTGGTGTCGAGAGTCTTGGTCATTTTCGTTCCAATATTATTCGGTTGGCTTTTTCTAGCTTCAAAAGAATCGGATAGCTAGTCTGTCATTAGACAATTTAGACTTAAAGCCTATGATAGGTGTTTAGCGGTGTTTAAATGAGGCTGAGACCCCATCCGTGCTGGGTGAGCTAGGGAGGGTGCCAAAATAGGCTGATTCCACTGTAGAGTACCAAAAAACGCGATAGGATTGATTTCTATATATGGTTGTATAAATCCTAAAATCTCGTTGAGCGTGTGTTTCAGTTAGAGCATCAAAATTTCTTTGGCAAAAGACATTACGGCTTTTCCACCAAGTTCAGTTATCCCATAGATCCCACGTTCGGCTTTCACAAACCAGCCATAATAGTCCGCACGCAAGATTGTGGCGCTGCGTTCCACATTAGTCGCTTTGCGCAGAACCGAAATTTTTGTCGGGCCATTTTCATGGAGGTGTTTGAGGCAGCGCAAGGCGTCTTGTTTATATGCGGTCATTAATTTGGTTTTGGTGCTGCCACCGATGTTCGGATCGCCTTTGCGCTTGTGAAACTCTTTGAGCAAAGCGGTTTTGCGATTTTTGTTTGGGCGAGGGATGTATGGAATGGGTTCGGCCAACACATCAACACTTCCAGACTTTGAAACCACAAGAAGCCCTAGGCCCAAACGCTTGCAAAGTTTTTGCGCCTCCAAGGGAACAGCGCGCTTTGGTCTGGCAATGGCGATGTAAACAAGTTCGGTGATACTGAGCCGGTCGATAGCTTGATAAATAAGTTGTAGCGTCAGGCCGTTTTTGAGCTCGACGATTATCGGAGACTCAGTTCCGCGCACGGCCATTACATCACAAGACTTGACCTCGGCTTTCACTTCGAAGCCTTGGGATTCAAGCAATCGCTTTACATGAGGATAGAGGTCAGTTTCTTGCATGATCGTATGAATAGAATGATTCTGTCCCAAGGCACATATCTGGCACTTTGGGCTTGGGCTAACCCCCAAAAAGTCCAATTGATTTATTAGCACTTTTTTCCGGCACGACTACACGTGTTCCAATTGCAACGCGGTTATAGAGATCAATCACATCAGTGTTTAACATGCGGAAACACCCAGATGTGGTGGCTTGACCGATGGTAAGAGGGGCAGGGGTTCCGTGGATGCGGAATTGCTGGTCAATGCCGCCATCCTGAATGAGATACATAGCTCTTGCACCCAGCGGATTGTCGGGGCCGCCCGGCATACCGTTAATCCATTGCTTATAGTTTTCATGGATGGCCAACATTTCGGGGGTTGGATGCCAAGTCGGCCATTCGGCTTTGCGTCTGATGGTTGCACCGCCAGCCCATAATGCGCCTTCGCGGCCCACGCCTATGCCATAACGAATTGCCCGGTTGTTGCCCAAAGTGAAATAGAGATATTTGTGTTTGGTATCGACAACGATGGTGCCTGATGGCTCGGAAGTTTGGTAATCAACTTCGCGTTTGCGAAATTTATATTCGACTTGATCAGAGTCTGATGCAAAGACCGGGAAGGGTTCCTCGGCTATTGCCTTCTTCATGAGCATGGGCAAAGGCAAGACACCACCCAACAAACTCAACATTCGCCTGCGATTTAAATTCATAACCAACTGACCTATTTCGAAACATTTTCTGTCATATCAAACTTTTGATAGTCGAGAACAATTCCACCTTTCCCGTTTGGGGTAAGAATATCAACATACCTGCTATTCCAAGCAATGTCAGCAAATCCATAATTTTTGCGTGCACGTAATTCTTGAGATGAATTTGCGTCAGTGCCTTTGATCGTCAAAATAAACTGCGCTTCCTGCTTTTTCAAATCATCTACAGTTAGGCCGTAAAGCAAACTTGTCTTTGAAATTGTGTGGAACACCGTCCAACTGAGAACAAAGGTGGGGTTTTGATTGCGGGTCAAAGGCAGTTGATGAAACTTGCGAAATCTCTCGCCCTCTTCGCTAATTTCTAACCGTAAAATCCAAAGCTCAGCTGTGGCGTCTGAAACAAAGTTTTGGCGACTATTGGCAATTCTGATCATCAGCGTGCGCTTGCCCTCATGATTTGAAATCACAGGGTTTGCCGCAAATCTAAAACGCGCGCGCGGCTGTGAAAATTTTGCAAATATCAAACCCGTCAACGCCGCTGTTTGCAACAATGCAGCGAAGCCTTCAGTGCTGGCAATTGTGTGGCCATAAATGCATAGGGGGGGCATGTCGCCAAAGCCAACGGTTGTAAAATTTTCAATTGAGAAGAAAAATAAATAGAGCAAACGCGGCTCGGGAACATTGGCTATGGACGTAGGCTCAAGTGCAAATAGACTAGCGAAAACAATATTATTTAGCAAGAACACAGCTAGACCAGCAAGCAGAAACGGCCAAATACCAGCCGTCATGGCGCGGTGATAAAGATCACTCCAAAATTCATATTCACTACCGAGCGTGATTACTTCGCGGTCATTGATAACAGCCGTGCGTTTCCTAGGGCGTTTGGTCATAACGCCCTAACAAGATTAAAAATGGAATTAGGCCCGAACCGCATTTGAATAAGCATCCATTAAACTACGGCTCATATTGCCGGGCTTGAATTTATAGGGGCCAACTTCAGAGACTGGTGTTACCTCTGCAGCGGAGCCCACGATGAAGCACTCGTTAAAAGTTGAAAGCTCTTCCGGCATGATCCGGGTTTCGATCACTTCCATGCCTTGTTGCTTGGCAATCGCGATAACAGTTTGGCGGGTTAGTCCGTTAAGGAAGCAATCAGCAATCGGCGTGTGGATCGCGCCATCTTTGATGAAGAAAATATTAGCACCCGTGCATTCCGCCACACGCCCTTGCCAATCCAGCATCATGGCGTCTGCATAGCCTTTCTTTTCGGCTTTGTGTTTTGAGATGGTGCAGATCATATAAAGGCCAGCGGCCTTGGCGTGAACTGGAGCGCACATTGGATCAGGCCGGCGGAATTCAGCGATGTCTAATTTGATGCCTTTCATTTTAGTTTCAGGATCAAACATCGAAGGCCAGCCCCAGGTAGCGATGGCCACATGGATGGTGTTGTTCTGCGCCGAAACTGCCATCATCTCAGATCCACGGAAAGCAACAGGGCGCACATATTGATCGCCACCGCCGCTGATGCGAACGATCTCGTCCTTGGCCGCGTTGATCTCATCGTCGGTGAAGGGCAAATCAAAATCCATGATGTTGGCAGATTTGCGGAAACGCTGGGTGTGTTCCTTGGTTTTGAAAATCTTGCCATTATAGGCGCGTTCACCTTCAAACACCGATGAGCCATAATGCAAGCCGTGTGTCAACACATGCACATGGGCATCTTTCCAAGGAATGACCTTGCCATTCATCCAAATATGGCCGTCGCGTTGGTCAAATGGGATGATCGACATGGAAATCTCCTAAACTGTTTTGCATTGGTGTTGATGATTGCTAGAACAACTCAGACGCTAACAGAACTGGAATATATGTCAATATGACTGACGTAAATTTAGATCACGATTTATTGGAGCAAGAAGCGGTGGCTTTGGTTGAGCTGTTGTTCTTTGCTTATCGCGATTTTGTGGCTGATCCTGACCATGTTTTGGAAGGCCTCGGATTTGGCCGTGCGCACCACCGCGTGTTGCATTTTGTAGGGCGCGACCCAGGCATGACGGTGGCCAGCTTGCTGGAAATTTTGCAGATTACCAAACAGAGTTTGGCGCGGGTTTTAAAGGAGCTGATTGATAAGGGCTATGTGTTTCAAAAAGAGGGCGAGCAGGATCGTCGGCAAAGGCTGCTGCATTTAACTGCTGCTGGCGAGGCATTGCGGCAGAAATTGATGGCACCACAGATTGCGCGCTTCAGACGTGCGACACGAGAAATTCAAGGCGGTTCAAAACTTGATTTGCGAAGCTTGCTATTTCATTTGATCAATCCTGAAAATCAACGCGCGGCAAAACAATGGATCGAAAATCCCCATGAGTGAAGCGCCTCATATTCTTGTTGTTGATGATGATCGGCGGATTCGCGAATTGCTCAAATCATATTTGCAGGATCACGGCTACAGGGTTTCACTTGCTGCATCAGGCGAGGAAGCGCGAAGTCATATGCTTGGGCTGGCCTTCGATGTTCTGGTTCTAGATGTCATGATGCCAGGCGAAAGCGGACTTAGCTTGGTCAGAGCTTTGCGTAGTGAAAAATTGGATGTGCCGGTTTTGATGCTTTCGGCATTGTCAGACCCGCGCGATAAAATCGCTGGCCTTTCATCGGGGAGCGACGACTATTTGGCAAAGCCATTTGAGCCGGAGGAACTGCTGCTTAGGCTGCAATCATTGCTCCGCCGAACAACCCCGCAAGCGACAGCACAAAAAAATATAAAGTTTGGTGATTGCATTTTTGATTTAAAGCTTGGTGAGTGTTTGCGAGATGGAAAACCATTGAAGTTGACTTCGCGTGAGCGAGATATTTTACGCCTTCTTTCGCAAAAACCCGGTGAGGCCTTTAGTCGGCTGCAATTGGCGATCGGTGGTTCAGAAGAAAACGAGCGCAGTGTTGACGTGCAAATAAATCGCCTGCGCCAAAAAATTGAGAGTGATCCGACCAATCCAAAATATCTGCAAACCTTGCGAGGCGCAGGTTATGCCTTGTTTGTGGATCACATATGATCATGGTGTTGAAACCCAGCCCAACGCTTTATGACCGCTTCAATGAAGTGCTAGAAAGATATGCACCTGCGGGCCTTTATCGTCGCGCGATGGCAATCTTAATTGTTCCAGTGATATTATTGCAGTTGATTGTTGCCGGCTTTATTTTGGTGAGATATTGGGACAATGAAACTCTGGTGTTGGCACATACACTTTCAAATGAAATTGGTTTGCTGATTAACTCTTATGAGCACTCTGATAAATCCGATGCTGCGCTTCAAAACATCAAGAAGACCGCGGTGGATCAACTTCAGATGGATTTTGATTATGCGCGGGGTAAGGAACTCCCTGCGGATTTTAAGCCAAATGTTTCTGCGCTTGATCAACGCCTGCAACAGTTTTTGAATACTGATCCTAATCGCAAATACTCGGTTGAAAGTGCTGCTGCTAATGGCAAGGTTCAAATCAATGTTGAAGTTGAAAAGGATTTGGTATTTCAAGCGCGTGTTGATACCGATCGTGGTCGGGTGGTTGGCGCACCATTTTTGGTCATATTTATGCTGGCTTCAACTTCAGCACTCCTGTCGATCGCAGTTATTTTCTTGCGCAACCAAATCAATCCAATCCTTGACTTAACGCGTGCAGCACAAGCTTTTGGTAAGGGGCGGGAGACGGAAGCTTTTTATCCTCAGGGGGCCACCGAAGTGCGGCTTGCGGGCGAGGCCTTTATTGATATGAAGCGGCGCATCGCCCGGCATGTTGATCAACGCACCACAATGCTGGCTGGTGTCAGTCATGATCTGCGTACCATTCTAACGCGTTTCAAATTAGGTCTCGCTGTGCTTGGCGAAAATACGCGCACAAAACCATTACAAGAAGATGTGGCTGAGATGCAGCATATGCTTGAAGATTATATGGCATTTGTGCGCGGTGATGGTGGCGAGCAGATATCTCTGGTGAAGGTGCATGACGCGGTGAATGCTGTGGTCGGTAAATTTACGCGGGATGGTTCCAACATCGTCGTTGAAAGTGTACCGCAGATTTCAATGCCGCTGAAACCTAATGCATTTCGTCGCTTGTTGACCAATCTGATCAGCAATGCCGTCCGGCACGGCAGCTTGGTTGAAATATCCGGCGAAATTCGCGATGAGCGGCTGTGGATTTATATTGATGATAATGGTCCCGGCATTCCTGAAGATTTACGCGATGATGCGTTCAGACCCTTTGTGCGGCTTGACCAATCACGCAACCTAGATCAAACCGGAACAGGCTTAGGTTTGGCCATCGCGCTTGATATTGCTCTGGCCCATGGCGGTGACATTCAGTTGCACGATAGCAGTATTGGCGGTCTTCGTGCGGCGATTAGAATTCCGATATAATTTTACCACATTGATGATTTGGCGCGGGCGGGCCAATTTGAATTATATTCAACGGCGTTGATTTTTCCGTTGGTTACGGCTTCAAGCATTTCGCCTGTGGTCGGCACGGCTTCTTTTGAAACATGTTTTGTAGCGTCCCAAAGATTGCTGCGCAAAATGGCGCGCGCACATTGGGTATAAGCTGCTTCAACTTTTATTATGATTACGGATCGCGGTTGACTGCCTTCAACAGCGAATGACTGGCAAAGTTCAGGATCGGTTGTCAGATAGGCTTTGCCGTTGATGCGAAATGTTGTGCCACTGCCGGGAATGAAGTACAATAATGCTACGCGCGGGTCTGCTACGATATTGCGCAAACTGTCGATACGGTTGTTGCCGCGACGATCAGGCATTGCTAATGTTTTAGGATCAAGCACGCGCACGAATCCTTGATTGTCGCCTCGCGGGCTGCAGTCCAACCCGCCTTCACCAATGGTGGCCAGCGCCACGAATGGAGAAAGCTCAATCAGATTTTTATACATAGGAATCAGATGATCAATTTCTTTAGCGGTAGACGCCAGAACTGGCTTTTGGTCGTAGACGGTTTCAAGTTCTGCAATGGTTTTGATCTGTTGCATGCTAAAAGCCTAACAGATTTTAAGTTTAGAACAACTTCCCACCATTAGGAACAGCTATGCTCGGGCCGATGAGCACAACGCCGCCTGACTCATCGGGAAAACCGAGAGTTAGAACTTCCGACATAAATGGCCCAATTTGGCGTGGCGGGAAATTGACAACGGCTGCCACTTGGCGGCCCATCAGTTGTTCAATGCTGTAGTGCTTGGTAATCTGCGCTGACGATTTTTTAACGCCTATTGTCGGGCCAAAATCAATTTTTAATTTGAAGGCTGGTTTACGCGCTTCGGGAAATGGTTCCACGCTGATAATTGTGCCAACGCGAATATCGACTTTTTCAAAATCATCGAAAGTGATTGCGGTCATTTAACTGGCCAATTCTTTCGACCGATTTGCCGCCGCTTTGATTGCCTTTTCAAACAGCGGCTTCATGCCGTCATCAGCCATCAACACTTGCAGTGCGGCATAAGTGGTGCCTTTTGGAGAGGTTACATTTTGGCGCAAAGTGGCCGCATCAATCCCTGATTGGCGCATCAATTCGCCGGAGCCGGCAACCGTGGCTCTGGCCAATTGCATGGCGAGTGCGGGGGGCAGTCCGATTTTTTCGCCTGCATTGGCTAAGCATTCGGTCAGGTAAAACACATAAGCTGGGCCAGAGCCTGAAACGGCAGTGACCAAATCAATCATGCTTTCGTTTTCAACCGTCACCACTTCGCCAGTGGAAGATAGCAAAGTATTTGCCAATTCCATTTGTGATTTTGAAACATGTGTATTGGGCGACATGGCGGTGATGCCTCGGCCAATGGCGGCTGGCGTGTTGGGGATGGTGCGGATAATGGCTGCGTCGTTCCCAAAATATTTTGCGAAAGTTGCAATTGTTTTGCCAGCAGCCACCGAAAGGATGAGCGGATTTGAAGATTTTAGCGGCACAAGATTGGGCAACACTTCTTCCATCAGCTGCGGCTTGACAGCGATCACAACAATTTCAGCATCGGTGATTGATGCAACGGGTGGATTATGGCGAATGCTGTGCTTCATCAAAACCGCCATCACCTCTTGGGGCGGTGTTGGATCTATCGCCACGATCTTCTTTGGATCAGCGCCGCCCTTCAGCCAGCCTTCCAACATGGCTCCGCCCATTTTGCCGCATCCAGCTAAAACGAGTGTACCCTTTAGTTTGATTGTCATGCTTCGCCCATGGTTTCTAACAAAGCGGATTGCAGCGCATCTTCAGCGGAATGTCCAGCCCACACCACAAATTGTATGGCGGGGTAGTAGCGTTGAGAGGCTTCAACGCCAATGCGGATAACGCCTTCGCATTGTGAATCGTTGGCTTCTGCTCCGCCCGCTAGCAATAAGGCATAACGATAAACAATGGAGCCATCCGTCCACAGATCAAAATGACCGTGGATCAATTGAGCGTTTATGATGGCTAACAACCTAGCCACTTCGTCTTTGCGTTTAGGCGGAACGCGCAGATCCAATACACAAGCAAAATGCAGCGACTCTAAATCATCGCGCCACGTGAATGACAAATTGAGATCGGCCCAACCGCCAGCAACCTGCATCACAACTTCATGATCATTGGTGCGGTCTACACTCCATGCACGGCTTTCGGCAAGACGCTCGACGCGGTCAATCGGGTTGATGTTATGATGGTGATATGGCTCCAAAGCCGGCATTCATTCTTCCTCATTGTTCCATCGAATCATCGGAACTTCTGAGGGCAATGTGAACGAGAGCGTGTGACGCTTCAACGTCACCACTGATTCTTCCACATAATTTTGATTTGAAAGGTTTAGTCCTTAGAAGCCAACTTTGCTTCGAGAGCCGCTATTCGAGTCGACAACCGATCATTTTCCAAGCGGGCCTTCTCCGCCATGTCACGCACCACATCGAATTCTTCGCGCTTAACAACATTCATATTGTTGAGCACGCGCTCCACTTGGCTTTGCACCAAGCCATCTACTTCTTTGCGCACACCTTGCGCAGCACCCGTGGCGCTGGTCATGAGCTTGGCGAGTTCGTCAAAAAAGCGGGAAGAGTTAGGTGTGTTCATGGTGCGGATTCCTTTGTTGCCTGATAGCTAAGCATTCTCATCCTTGGTTTCAAGATCATTCTGCGGCTTGCGATTCAATGCTTAATGGGGCACAGAAACACCATGTTAGCCGCCATTCCATTTCCCCATATCAGCCCGAACGCCATTGATTATGGCCCTTTTGTTGTCAAATGGTATGGGCTTGGATATGTGGCAGGGCTGGTGTTTGCGACGTGGTACATGAAGCGACTGGTGGCCAATTCAGCGCTCTGGGGCCGATTGCAACCCACCATGAACGCTCTGCAAATTGATAATATGTTCATCTGGTTTTTTCTCGGCGTCGTCGGCGGCGGGCGTCTGGGCTATGTGCTGTTCTATAATCCGATGAAATATCTGGCGGCACCCTTAGATGTTTTCAAAGTCTGGGATGGCGGCATGAGTTTTCATGGCGGGTTCATGGGCGTGGTGTTTGCGTGTTATTTTTATGGTCGCAAAATTGGCATGG
>JAYVPZ010000068.1:0-2674 GCA_043757105.1 Aestuariivirga sp.
ATCTGACTTTTGACGGAATCGTCAAAAGTCAGTAAATTGATCGCAAATAATAACTTAGGCGATTTTGATGTTTCCATGAAACATCAAAACGCTCTAGGCGACCTTGACTGGCTTGCCCGTCTTCCAGCTTTCCGTTGCGGCCTCGGCCAGCTTCTGCGCTTGCAGACCGTCATAGCCATTTGGCTTAGGATCGCGGTTGCCGGTTTCGACAGCGTGAATGAATGTATTCAGCTCATTGGCATAAGCCGCGCCATAACGCTCCAAGAAGAAATTTTGGATGGGGTCTGATTTGTAACCCCACTTGCTCAAAACTTCGACTGTGGTGTTGTGCACATTCTTCGCGTGAACCATGCCTTTTGAACCGTGCACTTCCATGCGCTGATCATAACCGTACGTGGCGCGGCGTGAATTGGTGATGACGGCGATTTTGCCTGATGCTGTTTGCATCTGCACAGCAGCAGTATCAACGTCGCCTGCTTCGCCGATGGCTTTATCAACGAGTGCCGCACCAAGTGCGTGAACGATAACGAACTCTTCGCCGACCAAAAATCGCGCCATATCAAAATCATGAATCATCATATCGGCGAATATGCCGCCTGAACCTTTTACATATTCAGCAGGAGGAGGGGCTGGATCGCGGCTGATAACGGTGCACATTTCAACATCGCCGATATCGCCACGGCGGATGATGCTTTCCAGCTCTGCAAAGCTCGGATCGAAGCGACGATTGAAACCGATCATCAAGGTGGATTTGTTTTTTTCAACCACTTTCAATGTCTCTTCAATGGTTGAAACCTTCATCGAAACAGGCTTTTCACACATAATGGCTTTGCCATTGTTCGACGCCAATCGAATTTGTTCTGCATGAAAACCTGTGGGTGAGCCGATCAACACTGCATCCACATCTTTAGCTTTCATGATGTCTTCGACTGAAGCAACTTTTGCACCATAAAGCGCTGCGAGATCGGCTGCGGCTTGTGGCATTGCGTCGGCGATGTAGGCCAGTTTTGCTTTTGGGTTGGAGGCAATGGATTTTGCATGCACTTTGCCAATGCGGCCAGCGCCGATGACACCAAATCTAATCATGTTTTAGCTCCGTTATGATTTCAGGAAAGTTTTGAGTTGGATATGTGGATCAGCAAGTTCAGCAGCGCTTGGATTAATGTTTTTGGCCATCAGCATTTCAGCAAAGCGCACTTCACGTCCTATTGCGTTGCCAATTCCAATGCCGCTGGCCCCAACCAATCGCCCATCGGATGTAAGATGAAACTCAACAAATGAGTCAGGCGATAAATTGCGTGTCACAATTTGAGTTCCAAGTTCAGGCATGCCTGCAATTTGCAAAGTCAGATCAAATTGATCAGACCAAAACCATGGAATTGCGATATGAATTTTGCTGCCGCCCAACATGTTTACGGCAGCAGTATTTGCTTGATCGGTGGCACTTCGCCACGCCTCCAGCCTTGTGCGCTTTGCACCAAAAAGCCCGTGCGGAAAATTGGCACAATCTCCTGCGGCAAAAACATGAGGATCGCTGCTGCGCATGTTTTCATCGCAAGCAATACCGTTTTCAATTTCTAAGCCTGCTTCTGCCGCAAGAGCAACTTCGGGTGCTGCACCAATGCCAGCAATAATTGTGTCAGCGGCGATGATACGACCATCAACCAGATGCACAGCATGTTTTTCTAATTTGGTGATACCCGTACCGGTTAGAAGTTTCACACCCTCACTCACATGTTTATCATGAACGACTTTAGCAATAGCTTTGGTTACGCCGCGCATCAAAATGCGGGGCTGCGCTTCGATTAGAGTAACATCACACCCACGTTTCTTGGCGCTTGATGCTAATTCCAATCCGATGAATCCGCCGCCGATGATGACGATCTTTTTGTTTGGTTTAAATGCTTCACGTAAAATTTCAGTATCACCAAAGTCGCGCAGCAGCAACGCGTGCTCACCGCCCGGAATGTTTAATTTGCGTGGTTTGGCCCCTGTGGTAATCAGAAGTTTTTCGTAAGGTATTGAAACTGAGGTGTTTAAAGTGATTGTCTTAGCCTTCACATCAAGCTTTAGGGCCTTGGCACCACGGATAAAAAAGGCCCCCAGTGAGCGAAGTTGATCATCATCTAAAAGAAATGCGGGAGCGGGAGCCTCATCAGCTGCAATGGCAGCTTTTGAAAGTGGTGGGCGGTCATAAGGCAACAAAGCCTCTTCACCGATCAATGTAATAGGGCCTTTATAGTCGGCTATTCGCAGTGCAATCACAGCACGCGCACCCGCCATGCCAGCGCCGACAATGACCATGCCAATGTCGCTCATAAAATTGCGCCCGTGACGGCGTTACAAAAGGGCAGATAGTTTTTCTGTGTCATCTATTGCTTCTCCTAAGTGAGTGGCAGTCCAAAATCAACAGCTACCAATAAGACACAACTCGGCCTTTATAAAAACGGTCATTCCGTTTTCGAGAGAAGAAAGTGAAGGGTTGCGCGGGCGCAAACAAACACGAATATGCCGGTCGAGTAGTCCGGCTATGGTGGTGCTTGGGAGCACCCACGCTTTTGTGGCGATTTTTGCTTCTGGTGAACACGGCGCCTCCGGAACAATGAGGATATTTCAATCCTGGAGTGTTAATCAGAGTCGCTTACCCACTAGGGCTTTCAGGGTCGTAGTGCCC
>JAYVPZ010000069.1:0-2670 GCA_043757105.1 Aestuariivirga sp.
CGGCCATGGGCGGTGCGGAATTTTATTTCTGGAATGGCTTCTTGCAAGAATTCGGCGATTTCATCCAGATCGGTGATGCGCGGCACGACATAGAAACTCTGTCCACCACGGAAATGTTCACGGAGCAAATGCTCACGGATGGTCACCGGATCAAACGGCGAGATGTAGGTGCGAACGGCCAACCGGTCGAGCGGTGGCGTGGTGATGAGTGACATTTCACGCACGCCTGAAAGAGCCAGCTGCAAAGTACGCGGGATTGGTGTTGCGGTGAGGGTTAACACATGCACATTGGCGCGCATTTGTTTCAGGCGCTCCTTGTGTTTCACGCCAAAGTGCTGTTCTTCATCGATGATCATCAAACCGAGATCGCGGAACTTTACGCTATCGGCC
The DNA here is from genome assembly GCA_043757105.1 of Aestuariivirga sp. Taxonomy (GTDB): domain Bacteria; phylum Pseudomonadota; class Alphaproteobacteria; order Rhizobiales; family Aestuariivirgaceae; genus Aestuariivirga. The sequence goes on from JAYVPZ010000069.1 coordinate 391, forward strand.
AAAAGCGCATGTGTACCGATGACGATATCAACGCTGCCATCTTCCATTCCGGTTTTGACGAGTTTGATTTCCTTTGCACCAACAAGGCGCGAAGCTTGGGCGATGCGCAGCGGCAGACCTTTGAAACGCTCTACGAAATTCTTGTAGTGTTGGCGCGAGAGCAGTGTTGTGGGAACCACAATGGCGACTTGCTTGCCCGCATAGGCAGCCACAAATGCGGCGCGCATGGCGACTTCGGTTTTCCCAAAGCCAACATCGCCGCAGACCAAGCGGTCCATCGGACGTCCCTTTTGCAAATCATCGAGCACGGCTTCAATGGCCGAAAGCTGATCTTCGGTTTCTTCATAAGGAAAGCGCGCGCAGAATTCATCAAATGCGCCTTCGGGAGCGGTAAATATATCGCCGGGTTTCAACTCACGCGCTGCTGCGGTTTTGATTAAGTCGCCAGCGATTTCACGAATACGCTGTTTGAGCTTGGCCTTCTTGGCCTGCCACGCGCCACCACCTAGACGATCCAACTGAACATTTTGTGCGTCGGTGCCGTAGCGCGACAACAGCTCAAGATTTTCAACGGGCAAGAAGAGACGCGAATTTTCGGCATAGATTAACAGCAAACAATCATGCGGTGCGCCTTGCACTTCAATGGTGCGGAGGCCTTCAAAACGACCAATGCCGTGGTCAACGTGCACCATCAGGTCACCGGGTGAAAGCGAAGAAAGTTCGGATAGAAAGTCTGCCGCTTTTTTTGCTTTGCGGGCGCGGCGCACGAGACGGTCACCCAAGATGTCTTGCTCTGAGAGAGTGGCTTGGTCTGGTGTTTCGAACCCTTGCTCTAGTGGCAACACAATTATTGAGACGATGCCTACTTCATGTTTGGAGGCTTCGGCCCATGATTTGGCAACAACTAATGGAGCCAAGCCATGATCATGCAGGATGGTTGACAGGCGTTCGGCTGAGCCATCGCTCCAGCAGCTGATCAATGTGCGTTTGTTTGTTTTACGGAGCTTTTCAGTATGTAGTCGAACAGCGTCATAAACATTGCCGGCCGCCTCTGCGCGCTCGGCGGCAAAGTTTCGGCCTTGTTTGCTTAAAAATGAAATAGCGTCGCGAGATGGATTTTCAAAGGGCGAAATTTCGAGAACGGTGCGATCCGCGCAAAGCTGGTTCCATTCAGTTTCAGAAATGTAGAGGCGTTCTGGTTTCAGTGGCTTGTAAGGTGCTGCACCAAAACTCTGTTTGCCCATGGCTTCGCGGCGGGCATCATAAAATTCTTCTACTTGATCATGGCGGGCCGCCATTGATTCTGATGTCGAATAGGAAAGTGACAAAACCGCTTCGGGTACATAGTCGAAGATTGTGGCCAACTCACTGTGGAACAAAGGCAACCAATGTTCCATGCCTTGATAGATGCGGGCGTTGGTTATGGACTCGTAAAGTGGATCATTAAGGTCAATACCACCTAGAGCTTCCGCATACGCCGTGCGGAAAGTTGCGATGGAATTTTTATTTAGCAGCACTTCATTTGCGGGATGCAGCGTCAAAGATTTGAGCTGGGCCGTTGACCTTTGCGACTGTGCATCAAACTGGCGGATGCTTTCCAAAGTGTCGCCAAAGAAATCAAGTCTCACAGGCTGTTCAGCACCGGGCGGGAAAATATCAATCAAGCCGCCGCGCACCGCGAAATCACCACGGTCAACAACTGTTCCGCAGCGCGAATAGCCATTGTTCACAAGGAAGGCTTGGAGCACGTCATCTTTGATGCTTTGCCCCGGAACTGCTGTGAAACTGCCGCCTTCAATCAGACTTTTTGGAACAACACGTTGCAAAACTGCATTGATCGTGGTGAGCAACAGATAAGGTTTGGTGGCGGGCTTTATCAGCTCTGCCAAAACCGAAAGCCGTTTGGCGAGAATATCGGCTGATGGCGAAACGCGGTCATAAGGCAAGCAATCCCACGCCGGGAAGCGCTTGATTTCCAAAGTTGGCGCAAAATATTTGAGCTGTTCTTCCAGTTCTGACAAATGCTGATCATCGCGGCATACATGAACCACTCCACGATTACCTGAGCCAATAGCTAGTTTGGGCAAGACCTGTGCATCATAGCCTTCAGGCAGCGCACCCAATTGAATGCGGCCCGGTTTGGAGAGTCGTTGGATAGTTGTATCGATTGGTGTGGTCATGTGAGGTGGGGCCTGAAACTAATCATCTCGTGCAACAGTGGTGTGTTCCATTTTTCGGGCACGGGTTCTTGGGCGGTGACCCAACTTAAAAGTTCTTGAT
>JAYVPZ010000070.1:0-2657 GCA_043757105.1 Aestuariivirga sp.
CGGTAAGATAAAAAGCTAACTGGCACGAGCGCCAAATAAAGTGCTGAGATAGCAGCGAAAGACTCCCATGGATAAGAAATGAGAAATAAAACGCCCAAAGCCATCGCAGCAAGAATGGGCAGAACAGTTTCACGCGGAACACGCGTCAAGGTTTTGCCTGAAAATGTTGGGACGCGGCTGACCATCAAAATCGCAATCAGCACCACAAAGCCCGCGATAATTTTTGCGTGTTCGTGGGCATCGGCATAAAAACCAAGGAACTCATAATACAATGGTGAGAGTGCCAGAAGTGCGCCTGCGGGTGCGGGAATGCCGATGAAATAAGCCGCAGTCCAGCTTGGCTTATTTGGATCATCAAGAGCTACGTTAAACCGAGCAAGCCTGAGAGCTGCAGCAATCGCCAGCATCAAGCACACCACCCATCCAAAAGTTTTGAGACTGCTTAAAGCACTAAAATAAAGCATCAATGCTGGGGCCACGCCGAAGTTTACAAAATCAGCCAGTGAATCAAGTTCAGCGCCAAACCGCGACGTACCGTTCAAATAACGCGCCAACCGACCATCCATGGCATCCAAGACGATTGCGAGAATGATAAAGCTGACGGCAATTTCATATCGATTTTCGACGGCAAACCGTATAGCGGTTATGCCGCTGCATAAAGCCAGCAAAGTTAAAAGATTAGGCAAGAGATAACGCACCGGCACAGGCTGAAAACGTTTGCGCTCGTTTGTTGGTGGCGTCAGATCGTCCATGATCAAGCTTTGCGTCCGCTGCGGCCCGGCCCCATTTGGCTCAAATCAGCCAGAACTGTTTCGCCCGCCACTGCGCGTTGGCCAAGGCAGGCCAAGGGGGCAACACCTTTTGGCAAATACACATCCACTCTGCTGCCAAACCGAATGAGGCCAAAACGCTGGCCCACAGCCAAGCTTTCTCCTTCGCTAGTGAACTTCACAATTCGGCGCGCAATCAGGCCTGCGATTTGCACAACACCCAATTGAACCCCGCTGGCAGTTTGTAAAGTCAGGGCTTGGCGTTCATTGTCTTCGCTGGCTTTATCAAGCTCCGCATTGACGAATAATCCTGGCACATACGTGAGTTTGGTAATGCGGGCTGAAATTGGGCTGCGGTTCACATGCACATCAAACACATTCATAAAAATTGAAATGCGGGTCATGGTTTCGCGCGGCAAATCCAACTCTGGCGGTGGGATGACATTTTCAATCGCGCTTACACGGCCATCTGCCGGAGAAATAACCAAACCTTCATTCAGAGGGGTAACCCGTTCAGGATCTCGGAAAAAATAAGCGCACCATGCGGTCAGTAAAACGCCGAGCCAACCGATAGGTTGAAAGCCAAGCCAGAAGAACAAAAGTGTCACAGCGGCAAATATAGCGATGAACCTCCAACCTTCACGGTGGATGGGGGCAAATGAAGTCGTAATGCTTTGGATAATGGACATGGGGCCTCCATAGCGGGTTTGGCTTTACAATGGAATCATTTCGTTGAGCCCTTATAGCGACAAAAAACCCGCTCTGCTGCTGTAGCAAAGCGGGTTTGATTTTTTTGAATGTCGCGGAGAGTTAGTGCATGTAAGCGCCAACAACGCGAAGTGCTGGCCTTGCCATATAAGGTATTGCTGAGAACGCATCATCATTTGCAGCTTGTTCGAAAGCTGGCATTGCGGCTGGCAAAGCTTCGGTGCGAACGGCAGTGCCAGTAGCCACTGCTGTGAACAGGCCTTCTGACATTTCAAACACTTCCAAGCGCATGCCGATGATGGCATCGGCACCCATGGCTTTGGCTTGTGCCTTGGCCTTTTTTTCGGCTTCTTCTTTGGCATTGTTCAATCCGTCGGCCATGTCTTCCATGCTCGAATATTGCAGGCCGCGCAGGCCGCCTTGGCTATATTTTGTAATACGCTTTGACCAAAGGGCCGAACCGCGTACAACGCCGAGCGTGTCTTCTGTGCTGCGCCCAGCAATGGTCTCCATAGTGGTAATCTTCATTTGACTTTATCCCCAAATTGTTATGGCGCTGCGTCTTGTTTAATCAGACACTTGGCACCGGTCCCTTGTCCGCATGTGTTGCGGTTCTTGGAGTTATTATTGACCTCCAAACGTAAACAAAGGTGAATCAGAATAGGATTTGCATCAAATTTGACGCAAATTATCGACTCATTTGTGCGACTGGGTTAATGGGTGTTTGGGAGTCTTGATTACCGAAGTGTTGATTCAGTTTGTGTTCACCATTGCTGGAAAGCTTACGTCAACACATCGTCGATTTTCGCAAAGCGAACTCGGTTTAATTATGCATTCACTTTAACTCTGGCCAAATCTTCAGCCTTTGGCCCGCGTACATCCAAATTCTCAGCCAGTTTGCGGCGCGCTTCGTCTGCTTCCTGTTGGCGGTTCCACATCACAGAATAAAGGCCTCGTTTTTTGAGCAGAACTTTATGCGTGCCGCGTTCAGCAATTTGGCCTTTTTCCAGCACGATAATTTCATCAGCTTCAACAACAGTAGAAAGCCTATGAGCGATCACCAAAGTCGTGCGATCTTTCGAAATGCGTTTCAGCTCGTTTTGAATGTCTTGCTCGGTCAAACTATCGAGCGCAGACGTCGCTTCATCAAGTACCAAAATCGGCGGGCCCTTCAATATC
>JAYVPZ010000071.1:0-10352 GCA_043757105.1 Aestuariivirga sp.
GGCCGTTCAATTTTGAAGAGCTAAAACGATAATTGAATTAAATCAGTTGAGCGAAGTCGCAACTTCGCTCAGCTTGGTTCCCGCGAGCGAACGCGTCAAAGCCAATTCAGCTTCTCGCAAGCGCGGCGCAAGGACTTTGCCCAACTGGCAAGCAACGGGGCAATCTGCATCTGGATCTACCTTATGCATCCTGAACACTGTGTCATGTTCCACTGCCGCATAGACACAAGCCAAACTTATATCACAGGCAACTCTGCTCAATGCAAAACCACCAGAGCGTCCGGCAGTCGAGACGACCAGACTGGCTTTTTCGAGTTCTGACATCATGCGCCTGATCACAACAGGGTTTGTTCCAACACTTGTTGCAATGGCAGACGAACACATCGGCCCCTTGCCCGCATTTTTCGCGAGGAGGCTTAAGACATGAACGGCTACGACAAATCGGCTGCTGGATAACATGATGCACTCTAAATCGGCTCTCACAGGTAAAAAATCAAGCACTAAGAGCAATTGCAGGAATTGTTAGCAAAAGTTTAACCAGACTCGCATGATGTAGCATTCATGTTTCTGTGTAAATTCAAAAGATTCGAATTTTTAGTCAGCATAGGCTGCCTCGTTATGCTTGGCTATTTTACATGGCAAGCCGAGCGCGGTGTTCGCGGTTTTGCATATAATCAGTCGTTGATTTCTCAGGTCGAGAAACTGACCATCGTTCTCGACACTTCAAAAAGCAAACACAAAGCATTAGAAGATCGTGTAGCCGAATTGCGCCCTAACGCCATCGACCCCGATCTTCTTGACGAAATGGCACGAAAGACGCTGAACTATGGTCAGTCAAACGAAGTCATTGTGCATTTCCAAAACTGATTTCTGAGTGGAATCCGTGAGATAAACTGAAATCGAGTTAATATCTCTTTTTTCAAGCACCTACAGCCGTTTACTGCTATTCTCATTCCACAAAACGGGAGAAAGCCGAATGGCCGTCAGCTCAGCATACTTGGCACGTAAAGCCGCCAAAGCGGAAAAATCTGGAAAATCATCCACTAAGGCTGATTTGAAAAATTCTGGTCTTTCGAAAGACGAGGAACTCAAAGCTTATTACGACATGTTGCTTATCCGCCGCTTTGAAGAAAAGGCTGGCCAACTTTATGGCATGGGCTCCATCGGCGGTTTTTGCCATTTATATATTGGCCAAGAAGCAGTGGTTGTCGGCATGGAGATGCCGGCAATCGACGGCGATCAACGTATCACCTCATATCGTGACCACGGCCATATGTTGGCCTGCGGCATGGAAGCCAAAGGCGTCATGGCTGAACTCACCGGACGCGCTGGTGGTTATTCCAAAGGCAAGGGCGGCTCCATGCATATGTTCAGCCGTGAAAAACAATTTTACGGCGGTCACGGCATTGTAGCGGCCCAAGTGCCATTGGGTGCTGGACTGGCATTTGCCAATAAATATCGCGGCAACAACAATGTTTCGATGGTTTATTTTGGGGATGGCGCTGCCAACCAAGGCCAAGTCTATGAAACCTTCAACATGGCCTCGATCTGGAAATTGCCTTGCATATTCGTGATCGAAAATAATCGCTATGCAATGGGAACTTCTGCCACACGCTCAACTGCTGCCTCTGATCACTTAGGCGCTCGCGGCGAAGCATTTGGTATTCCGTCTGAACAAGTGGACGGCATGGACGTTCGTGCCGTGAAAGAAGCGGCTGACCGCGCCATGGAGCATTGCCGCGCGGGCGAGGGCCCTTATATATTAGAAATGATGACCTACCGTTATCGTGGCCACTCCATGTCTGACCCTGCAAAATATCGCAGCAAAGAAGAAGTGCAAAAAATGCGCGAGGAACATGACCCGATTGAACAGGTGAAAGCCCGTTTGCTTTTATCGAACCGTGCTACGGAAGATGATTTGAAAAAAATGGATGCCGATATTCGCGAGATTGTGACGGCAGCAGCAGACTTTGCGGTGGCTGACGCGCAGCCCGATGCGTCTGAACTTTATACCGATATTTACAAAGTGGCGTAAGAGTTTCAAACTCGAACAATGACCATCGCCCAAAAAATTCCCGCAACCTATGCCGATATTGAGGCCTTGCCGCACAATATTGTCGGCGAGATTTTGTTTGGAAGTTTGGTCACCCATCCGCGTCCTACGCCGAGACATGGCGCCGCAACCTCCGCACTTGGCGGTGTTGTTGGTTCAAGCTACCAATTTGGGGATAATGGCCCGGGTGGGTGGATTTTTGTAGTTGAACCAGAGATTCATTTCGGACCCCACGTAGTTGTGCCAGATATTGCGGGTTGGCGGCTAGAAAACTCATCGAACATTGCCGAAAAAGCTTTTATTGAAACGCCTCCTGATTGGCTATGTGAAGTGCTTTCGCCATCAACAGAAAAATACGATCGCTCAGATAAACAACGCATTTATGCGACCTATTTGGTTGGCCACGTCTGGCATGTAAACCCAACAACGAAGCTGCTTGAAGTCTATGAAAGACAAGACAAAGCTTGGTTACAGACCCACGTGTTCAAAGACCAAGAGACCGTCTCAGCACTTCCATTCGAATCTCTTTCCTTCAACCTCGGCCTGCTTTGGCCCTTTGACCAACCTGCTACTTAAAGGCTGCAACCTATGCCAACCATCCTCATGCCAGCTCTGTCTCCAACCATGGAAGAAGGAAAGCTTTCGAAGTGGCTTAAAAAAGTCGGTGATCAAGTGAAATCTGGCGATGTGATTGCCGAGATTGAAACGGACAAAGCCACAATGGAAATTGAGGCTATTGATGAAGGGCTGCTGACTGAAATTTTGGTTCCAGAAGGCACGGAAGGCGTGAAAGTGAATGCGCCGATAGCGGTTATAGGCAGCGCGTCTGTTGCTCCAACCCCCTCATCCGGCGCAAACGCGCCACCTTCTCCCTCAAGGGGAGAAGGGCAGAACAGCGCAAATATTCCCTCTCCCCTTGAGGGAGAGGGTGGCACACGCAGTGTGACGGGTGAGGGGTCACCAAAACTCCAAGACCCCGAAATTCCTGCTGGCACCGAAATGGTGACCATGACCGTGCGCGAAGCGATCCGTTCCGCCATGTCAGAGGAAATGCGCGCTGATAAAGATGTATTTCTGATTGGTGAAGAAGTAGGCCAATATCAGGGTGCTTATAAAATCTCTCAAGGCATGCTCGATGAATTTGGCGACACACGCGTCATTGATACGCCGATTACCGAACATGGTTTCACCGGCATTGCCACGGGTGCGGCCTTTGCGGGCCTCAAGCCGATCGTTGAATTCATGACCTTCAACTTCGCCATGCAAGCGATTGACCAGATCATTAACTCCGCCGCCAAAACGCTTTATATGTCCGGCGGGCAAATGGGCTGCCAAATTGTTTTCCGTGGCCCCAATGGTGCTGCTGCCCGCGTAGGTGCGCAACACAGCCAAGACTATACGGCGTGGTATTCACAAATCCCCGGCCTTAAAGTGGTGGCACCATATTCTGCCGCCGATGCCAAAGGCCTAATGAAAGCCGCCATCCGCGATCCGAACCCGATCATTTTTCTCGAAAATGAAATTCTCTATGGCAAATCCTTTGAAGTGCCAAAGCTCGACGATTGGGTTGTGCCGATTGGCAAGGCCCGCGTCGCTCGTGTTGGCCAGCACGTGACCATCGTTTCCTTCAGCATTGGCATGACTTATGCTTTGGCAGCTGCCGAAAAACTCGCAGCAGAAGGCATTGAATGTGAAGTGATTGATCTGCGCACTATTCGCCCCATGGATATTGAGACTGTTGTCGCCAGTGTGAAAAAAACCAATCGCTGTGTGTGTGTGGAAGAAGGCTACCCGCGCTTCTCGGTTACCTCCGAAATTGCTGCCGAAATTATGACGCATGCCTTTGATTACCTTGATGCACCTGTTGCTCGCGTGGCTGGCAAAGATGTGCCAATGCCCTATGCCGCTAATTTAGAAAAACTGGCGCTGCCCAATGTTGACGATGTTGTGGCTGCCGTAAAAGGAGTCCTCTATGTTTAACGTCCTCTACCGCTTGCGGGAGAGGACAGGGGCCCAAATCACGGCACGTGATTTGGGAAAGGTGAGGGACTTTCGTCTCTACTTGCTGTCCCTCATCTATCCCTTTTTGCAAGATGCAAAATGGGCCCCTTTCTTCTCCCGCAGGCGGGAGAAGACATTTATGAAAAGGAATTTCTATGTCTGACGATCACCACGACCATTCCCACGAAACCCATCCGCACCAACTGCAACCGCCGCATGAAGTGTTTCATGATTCTGGCGCTGGCGAAATAGCACGCGTTTGGATTACCAAAGGCCAACTCAGCCTTTCTCTTCACGCCATGGCATTTGGCAAGCCTGATGTGTGGGGCCACGCATTGGCTGGCATTGCACAACAAGTGGCTGGCGCTTGCGCTGAAATGGGCCATGGCACAGTTGCGGCCAACCTTGACGCCATTCGCAAGGCTTTGAGCGAAGACCTTGCCAAAGCTGCGGCGCAAAGCTCGGTTCTGAACAACAAATAACGAGAGGCAACACCCATGCCCGTCACCATCCTGATGCCCGCCCTTTCTCCAACAATGGAAAAGGGCAAACTTGCCAAATGGCTCAAGAAAGAGGGCGATAAGGTTAAGTCCGGTGATGTGCTGGCCGAAATCGAAACCGATAAAGCCACAATGGAAATTGAAGCCATTGATGACGGCACTTTGGGCAAGATCATTGTTGCTGAAGGCACTGAAGATGTGTTGGTGAATGCGCCGATTGCTGTGATTTTGGGGGAAGGGGAGAAGTTGGGGGATGTGGCTGCCGCCCCCTCATCCGGCGCAAAAGCGCCACCTTCTCCCTCAAGGGGAGAGGGGCAGAAACTCGCCGCTCCAAATCTTCCTTCTCCCCTTGAGGGAGAAGGTGCCCGCAGGGCGGATGAGGGGTCCCGCCTCTTCGCCACACCTCTCGCCCGCCGCCTTGCTGCACAAAAAAGCATCAGCTTGCAATCCGTTTCCGGTTCCGGCCCGTACGGACGTATTATCGCGAAGGATATCGAGACGGCGCTTGCTGCTCCCCAGCTTATAGCAGGCGCGCGAGGTGCGGCCACAAATTCGGGGGCGAACGTGGCCGCATCGTCCCCTTCAGACAGTTCAGTGTTGAAACTGTTCGCTGAGGGTTCTTACGATCTCGTGCCGCATGACGGCATGCGCAAAACCATCGCGCGTCGCCTCACGGAATCAAAACAAACTGTTCCGCATTTTTATGTAACTGTTGATATTTCGTTAGAAAATCTTTTGGCTTTGAGAGAGCGCCTCAACGCGCAAGCACCCAAAGATAAAGACGGCAAACCCGCTTGGAAAGTCTCGGTCAATGATTTCGTTATTAAGGCCATGGCCATGGCGCTGATCAAAGTGCCTGATGCCAACGTGAGCTGGACAGAAAACGCCATGATAAAGCACCACCACGCTGATGTGGGTGTGGCTGTGTCCATCCCCGGTGGCTTGATCACCCCGATCGTGCGCAAGGCTGAAACCAAGGGCTTGGCGCAGATCTCAATTGAAATGAAAGACTTTGCAGCCCGCGCCAAAACCCGCAAGCTTAACCCATCAGAATATACAGGCGGCTCAACATCAGTCTCCAACATGGGCATGATGGGCGTTAAAAACTTCCAAGCCATCGTCAATCCACCACAGGCAACGATCTTGGCTGTGGGTGCCGGCGAACGCCGCCCCGTGGTGCGCGGGAACGAGATTGTGATTGAGCAGATTATGTCAGTTAATCTGTCCACCGATCACCGCGCAGTTGACGGCGCATTGGGTGCGGAGTTCTTGGGTGCGATTAAAATTTATTTGGAAGAACCGGGTTTGATGTTGGTTTGATGAAGCACAAATTCTGGCCAGTAATAGAGAAAATACTTATAATGGTTTTAACAACCATTTCTGTTCTATTTTTGCAATTCAAAAATGCGCCTGCACTCGATGCCCAGAGTGCTACAGATGCACCATATATATACGTTTCGGTTGGTCCACTAGTGGTAGTTCTCGTTGAAAAATGTGGAGGAATTGTTGTCGTGGACAAAGACAAATTTAATGCGTTCCAGACAAAAGTAAATTCTTCTATGACTGACCTTCAAATCAAACAAAACAATCAAATTTTTGAAACAATGAGAATCGGCATGGCAAAGCAAATTGAAGCTGCAAATGGGTTTAGTCACAAAACCAAATGTATAGTAATGGCAATGCAGGTGAATTCATATCTCGGAAAAGACACTCCAATTAAGCAAATAGTAAAATAAACGAGTTTGATCAATTCATGAAATCCATCCTCGCATTCGGAGACTCGCTCACTTGGGGTTACAACGCCGCAAATTCTGCGCGTCACCCATATGAAACCCGTTGGCCCAATGTGCTGGGCGCTGGCCTTGCCAACAAAGCCCGCGTGATTGAAGAAGGCATGAATGGGCGCACCACGGTGTTTCCTGATCCCACATGCGAGGCCGAGCGCAATGGGGCTGTGGCTTTGCCCATGTTGCTCACCACACATCAACCGCTTGATTTGGTGATCATCATGCTGGGCACCAACGACATAAAATATGCCAATCGTTGCCGCGCCTTTGATGCGGCCATGGGCATGGAGCGCTTGATCGGCCTTGTCAAAACCCACGCCTATAACGCTGATTATGCCATCCCAAAGATTCTCATTATGGCACCTCCCGCCCTTGTGCCCACCAAGGATGAATGGTTCAACGATCTCTGGGGCCATGCGCTTGCTGAGTCTCAATTGTTCGCGCCTCATTATGCGCGCATTGCAAAAGAGCAGGGCGTGCATTTCTTTGATGCGGGTTCAGTGGCCAAAGCCAGCGACGTGGATGGCGGGCATTTGGATGCCGCAAATACAAAAGCTATTGGTGAAGCACTTGTGCCAGTGGTGAAAAAGATTTTGGAGATTTAACATGGCCGATAATAATTTCGACGTTCTCATCATTGGCGCAGGCCCGGGCGGATATGTGACAGCCATTCGCGCCGCACAGCTGGGTTTCAAGGTTGGACTCGTTGAGCGCGAACATTTAGGCGGCATCTGCCTCAACTGGGGCTGCATCCCCACCAAAGCATTGCTGCGCTCGGCAGAAATCTATCATTACATGAATCACGCCGAAAACTACGGCCTCTCGGCCAAAGACGTGAGTTTCGATCCGGCCAAAGTTGTGGCTCGTTCGCGCGCCGTATCTGGCCGTTTGAACATGGGTGTGAACGGTTTGCTCAAGAAAAACAAAGTTCAAATCATCTGGGGCGAAGCAAAGATAACCAAGCCCGGTGAAGTGGTGGTGGCCGACACTAAGAAGGTAATTGTTCAACCGCAAAACCCAATCCCTAAAGGTGTTTTGGGTGCTGGCTCATACACCGCCAAACACATCATCCTGGCCACGGGAGCGCGCCCGCGCGTGTTGCCGGGGTTGGAGCATGACGGCAAATTGGTGTGGAGCTATTTCGAGGCCATGGTGCCCAAGGATATTCCACAGAAGCTTCTTGTCGTCGGTTCTGGTGCCATCGGCATTGAGTTTGCGTCATTCTTTAATGCGATGGGTGCTGATGTGACTGTGGTTGAAATCATGGATCAGATTATGCCTGTGGAAGACACTGAGATTTCCAAAGTTGCGCAGAAGCAATTGGAAAAGCAGGGTATTAAATTCCGCCTTTCGGCGAAGGTGGCCAAACTTGATAAGAAGGCCAACAGTGTTGTTGCCACCATTGAAGTGGGCGGCAAAGGCGAGACCATTGAAGTTGACCGCGTGATTGCCGCCACCGGTGTGGTGGGGAATATTGAAAATCTGGGCCTTGAAGCGCTCGGTGTTAAAACCGATCGTGGTTGTGTGGTGATTGACGGCTTTGGCCGCACTAACGTAGCAGGGATTTATGCCATTGGTGATGTGGCCGGCCCGCCGATGTTAGCGCACAAGGCGGAACATGAAGGCGTGATCTGCATTGAAAAGATCAAAGGCCTTGATGCTCACCCGATGAAGAAAGAGCAAATCCCTGGCTGCACCTATTGCCATCCGCAGGTCGCCTCTGTTGGCCTGACGGAAGCCAAGGCCAAGGCTGCTGGTTTTGAACTCAAAATTGGTCGCTTCCCGTTCCTCGCGAACGGCAAAGCCATTGCGCTGGGTGAAGACCAAGGGTTGATCAAAACAATTTTCGACGCCAAAACGGGCCGCCTCATTGGTGCACATATGGTGGGTGCTGAAGTGACGGAATTGATTCAGGGCTTCGTCATCGCCATGGGCTTAGAGACGACGGAAGAAGAATTGATGCACACGGTGTTCCCACATCCAACCCTTTCAGAAATGATGCACGAAAGCGTTCTCGACGCTTATGGCCGCGTCATTCATATGTGAAGTGAAAATGGATGTTTTTTCTCAACAGTTTTCGGAAGTCATCAGAAATTACGCTATTGTTTTAGGCGGCGCGGTCGGTTTGTATTTTGGGTGGCAGAGAGTGTCCGCCGCAAACAAACAAGCCAAGACACAAATTCTTCAAACAGATTTAGCACAGAGGATTCACGCAGCCGATCTTTTTAATCGTGCTGTTGGCCAACTAGGTGATAGAAAACTGGAAATCCGGTTGGGCGCTATTCTTACACTTGAACAAATCTGCAACGAATATCCAAATCGCTCGGGGGCTGTAATTCGACTTCTGACTACCTATTTAAAGAAAAATACAGTAAGGTATGGCAACAAAGCGCCACCAGCTGACGTGCTGGCCATCATGGAAATATTGCGGGAGTTTAAGAAATGAATTTAGAAGCCGCTGTCAAAATGTTTGATGAGGCCCTTGATCTCAGTGGCACGTTTATCCGAAGGACAAATTTAAACGGTGTCAATTTCCAGAACGCTGACCTTTCGGGCGCAGACTGCACAAACGCAACATTTCGTGGAGCCAATTTTGCCAATGCCAATTTGCGTGGCACAGTCTTAAAAGGTGCTGATTTGACAGACGCAGTGGGCTTGACTGCTGAGCAGCTTGCTCATGCCGTTGTTGACGACAGAACTCTGTTGCCATCTTATTTGTCCGGTCACTAGTCAATGGTGTTGAAGTCGGTCGAGTTTATGGACACTAAAAACATCGTTATCGCCGTTATCATGGGCGTTATTGCGGGCTGGCTGGCCAGTTGGATTGTGGGCGGGTATGGCATTGTGCAATATTTGATTAGCGGTGTGTTGGGCTCTTTTGTTGGCTCCTACGCTTTGAACGCTGCCAAAATCAATCTGGGCATCCGAAATGAAATTGGTCGCGATATTGCGACAGCGACAATTGGCGCGATCATCGTTATGATTATCGCCAGAATATTGCACTGAAGGAGACTATATATGGATCAAATAATGCAGTTGGGTTCTGTCGGTATTGGTGGAACCATTCTGATTGGCATTGTTGCTGGTTGGATTGCTGAGAAGTTAACTGGGTCAAATGTGGGACTGATCGTGAATTTGATCACAGGTCTTATTGGTTCATGGATTGGGTTCTTCATTGCTAAGCAGGCGGGCATCCAGCTCGGTGAAATCTTTCACGGCTGGTTCTGGGGTAATGTCCTGGTCTCAGCCGCTGGTGCAATCCTGTTACTCATGGTATTAAAGCTCATGCGCGGTCGTCGCGCCTGATAGAAACCAAAACAGTAAGGAAAACGACAATGCAAGGTTACGGACTTATCATGACAATCATTCTTGGCGGTATCGCAGGATTGATCGCCGAAAAAATTATGAACTTCAACACTGGCCTCATTCTCAATGTCATTTTGGGGATAGTTGGAGCTGTGGTTGGCAACTTTTTGTTGGGCGTCCTTGGCATTGGCCTTGGCGGCGGCCTCATTATGCAAATCATCGTTGCCGTACTCGGAGCATGCGTTTTGATCTACGGTTATCGCATGCTGGGTTCCAAAAGACTATAACGACAAATGGCTACACTTGTTGACACGTTGAAACCTCGACACCCTGAAAAAGCAAATCGCCCTGAAACTCCACTCCTGCGCAAGCCGGAGTGGATCAGGGTGAGGGCTCCGGGGTCTGCAATTTATGCGGAAACGCAAAAAATTGTGCGTGAGAATAAGCTTGTCACCGTGTGCGAAGAGGCCGGCTGCCCCAACATAGGAGAGTGCTGGTCAAAAAAACATGCCACCTTCATGGTGATGGGCGACACGTGCACAAGGGCCTGCGCCTTCTGCAATGTTAAAACCGGCATGCCAGAAGCGTTGGATATGGGCGAACCTGCACGCGTGGCCGATGCAGTGGCGCGCATGGGGCTTTTGCATTCGGTCATCACTTCGGTTGACCGCGACGACTTGGCAGATGGTGGTGCGTTCCACATCG
>JAYVPZ010000072.1:0-2654 GCA_043757105.1 Aestuariivirga sp.
TATTCTTTGCAACCTTTATGGATGCACCCGCAGCGGCCATCTTGTTACGCAAGTCAATGACTTGGTTCGCAGTCAGGCCTATGTTGTGGGCCACAACAACCACACCAGCTGTTTTGAACAACTGGTTGATTGTCGCGACGAGCTCTGTTTTTTCAGCTCTTTCCACTTGCTCTCTCCTTAAAAGCGCGTCGCTTGATTGCGAAAACGCTGTTGGACCAACCGCTCAAACGCTAACCACCTAAAAGGCAGTGCACGCTTTTGCGGCGCTCTACTGCCTGTCCCCCATCTGAAAACGAATTTCGTTTTCGGGCGGGTTGTTGAGGTCTCAACCGACAAATGATCTTGCGATCTTAAATCTGTTTTGACACCCATCTCATGCTGGCTCTCTCGATTAAGCTTTGTGATGACTCACGCAGCACCCGCAATCTCGGACAGGTACCAACAAAATCGACTTAGATTTTGTTGGCGTCTGTTTCGGTGACTTTCTTCATCGAAACAGAATTTCTTGTAATTACGAAGCCGACATCACCCCAAGGTCAATCTTCAACCCCGGGCCCATCGACGACGAAATCGAAATCTTCTTGATATAAGTGCCTTTAGCACCGGCAGGCTTTGCTTTGTTCACAGCATCCAAGAATGCGCGGAGGTTTCCGGCAATCTGGTCAACTGAGAACGAAGCCTTACCAACGCCAGCCTGCACAATCCCGGCTTTTTCAACACGGAATTCGACTGCACCACCCTTGGCCGCCTTAACAGCAGCAGTCACGTCCATGGTAACCGTGCCAACCTTTGGGTTAGGCATCATGTTGCGCGGGCCCAGCACTTTGCCGAGACGACCAACAAGACCCATCATGTCTGGCGTTGCAATGCAACGGTCAAAGTCCAATGTGCCTTTGTTGACGATTTCAAACAGGTCTTCTGCACCAACAATATCCGCACCGGCTTTCTTGGCTTCATCTGCCTTGGCACCCTTTGCGAACACAGCAACGCGAACCTTGCGGCCTGAACCATTCGGCAAATTGCACACACCACGAACCATTTGGTCAGCGTGACGTGGGTCAACGCCCAAGTTCATAGCCACTTCGATGGTTTCATCAAACTTGGCGTTGGCGCGTGCCTTGATCAAGTTTACAGCTTCTTCAACACTGTAAAATTTTGACCGATCAAGACCAGTCATGTTCTTTTCAATACGTTTTGCTTTTGCCATGATCTTAGCCCTCAACAACCAAGCCCATGGAACGGGCTGAACCTGCAATTTCTCTTGCTGCTGCATCAAGGTCACGCGAATTCATGCCCTTAAGCTTTTGCTCAGCAATTTCACGGCATTGCGCCATGGTCACTTTGCCTGCAACAACTTTGCCTGGCTCTTTTGAACCGGCATTGATCTTTGCTGCTTTCTTCAAGAAATAAGACGCCGGAGGAGCCTTCATTTCAAATGTGAATGACTTATCTTGATAGGCAGTGATCACCACTGGAACAGGCGAGCCCTGCTCCATCTTCTGCGTGGCGGCATTAAACGCCTTGCAGAATTCCATGATGTTCAAACCACGTTGGCCCAATGCCGGGCCGATTGGCGGTGATGGGTTTGCTTGGCCCGCAGGCACTTGCAACTTCACATAACCGACGATTTTCTTCGCCATATGTATCCCTCTTTCAAGGTTAGTGGTCGGGCTTTAAGGCCTCCCACGGGGTTAATCTTCGTCTTCTACCGCAAAGCGGGAGAAGAAGGGGCCCATTGCATTAGCAATGGGATGATGAGGGCATCTACTTAACTTTCTCGACTTGCCCATATTCGAGTTCAACAGGCGTTGGCCTGCCGAAAATGCTCACAGCCACTTTAAGCCGTGCGCGTTCTTCATCAACTTCTTCAACTTGGCCGCTGAAAGACATAAACGGCCCATCGGCAACACGAACTTGCTCGCCAACTTCGAAGCGAATCGAAGCTTTCGGCCGCTCAACACCCTCAGCCACTTGGTTGAGAATGCGGTTGGCTTCAACATCCGAAATCGGAACTGGCTTTGAACCAGAGCCTAAGAAACCTGTAACCTTCGGCGTGTTCTTGATCAGATGGAACACTTCGTCGGTTAAATCAACCTTTGCAAGCACATAGCCCGGAAAGAATCGGCGTTCGCTCTTAATCTTGCGGCCACGCCTCACTTCCACAACTTCTTCAGTCGGCACAATCACCTGCTCGAAGAAATCTTCGAGGTGCTTTTGTATCGCTTGCTCTTTTAATGATTCCATCACCTTCTTTTCGAAGTTCGAATAGGTGTGGATGATATACCAACGTTTTGCCATAAAATTCCCGCAGTGCCTTGATTTAACTACTAAATACCAAACAGCACTTTTTCAACGCCCCATTTCAGAATGGCGTCTACGCCCAAGAAAAACATGCTCGCAACCACCACCATGATCACCACCATGATCGTAGAAATGACAAGCTCACGCCGTGTCGGCCAAGTTACCTTGGTCGCTTCGGCACGTACTTCCCGCATAAAACCTAAAACACTATTCTCGGCCATCAATCTTTCCTGTTTACGAAGCTTTCAGTCAAACTATTGATATAACTCAACAATAAAACCAAAGTGGCAGGGGCAGTAGGATTTGAACCCACGACCTGTGGTTTTGGAGACCACCGCTCTACCAACTGAGCT